>CACZBC010000020.1 GCA_902779315.1 uncultured Bacteroidales bacterium
AAGAGCCGCCTCGCGAATGGGACTTGCAGCAGACAGCTTGTTCTCTGCGGGATGAACACCGCCTATCTTAAATGTCTTCATATCTGCTTTTCCTTTTCTTGTTCAACTTGTGGTTCTGCCGTTGCAGGCTTCTCTTTCTTAGGCGGGAAGTTGAAGCCGTGAATGGCTCCCTTCGGACAAGCTTCCTCGCACTTGCGGCACATCTTGCACTTCTCGGCATCGATGTAGGCGAGGTTGTTCTCGAGCGTGATTGCCTCGAACTTCTCGCAGGTCTTTACGCACTTGCCGCAACCGATGCAGGAAGCCTTGCAAGCTTTGTTGGCGATGGCTCCCTTGTCTTTATTGTTGCAGAGAACGACGACGCGACGGCCTTTCGGACCTTTCAGACGAATCTCGATGATGCCTCGCGGACAAGCTTTCGAGCAAGCGCCACAAGCCGTACACTTCTCCTCATCTACCTCGGGAAGACCAGTCTCGGGGTTCATGTGAAGCGCGTTGAACTGACACTTGGAAACACAGTCACCACAACCCAGGCAACCATAGCCGCAGCCTGTCTCACCCATACCAGTCATCTGTTGTACGCGACAACTCTTGGCTCCATCGAATTGTGCTTGACGAGGACGATTCTCGCAAGTGCCGTTACAACGAACGACAGCCACTTTCGGAGCAGCAGCCTCTACTGCCAAACCAAGGATGCTGGCCACCTGTTCCATGACAGGTTGGCCACCTACAGGACAGAGCTTGCCCTCCAGACTACCTTCGTTTGCCGCCTTTACGCAAGCAGCGGCAAAGCCAGAACAACCAGGGTAGCCGCATCCACCGCAATTGGCCTGAGGCAGGACTTCTCCCACCTGTGCAATGCGTGGATCTTCATGCACAGCAAACTTGTGAGAGACTACAAACAGAATCACCGCTGAAGCGAGTCCGATGAGTCCCAGCACACATACTGCAATCAGAATTACATTCATAATTATTGTTTTATTTTGTTTAGTTAGTTTCTATCTTAAAGGAGAATTGCTTGTCCAGCTTGTCTCGAAACAAGAATAGTATGCCATAATAGATGGCGAGGAACAATAGAGCAGCTAACGCTCCAATGCCGTCTCCGCCCAGACGAGTGCCAACGAAGAGTGCGACGAGCATGATGATGAGCGGAATGACGTATGCCAACACGCTTGCTCGTAGTCCTTGTCGAACGGAACCAATCAAGGTGACATTGTCGCCAACTTGCAGAGTGGGGTAGTGACCTTTGACTTCTATCACCTTCTCTTTGCTCTCGCTGCTGCGGCAAAGTTGACGAGCACTGCAACTGCTGCAAGCAGATGCCTGCAGAATCCGCACCAAGCAACTCTTTGCCCCTATGCTTTCAACAATGCCTTCGTGTCGTATGGTTTCTACCTTGTTCATTTATCTCCAAAATCATGCAAAGATATATTTTTCCGCCCAATATACCTAATTATATTTAATAGGATTTTGCTTTTTTGCATAAAAAACCTCTTTTGATGTTTGTTTTTACCTGATAAATGTTAACTTTGCACAGGAAAAAGCAAAGAATAACACATATAATATGAATCAACATCACCTCATAAAGACTGGTTGCAAAATCAACTTGGGCTTGAATGTCGTTGAGCGTCGAACGGATGGCTATCACAACTTGCAGACTATCTTCTATCCTGTTCCGCTCTTTGACGAACTGACAATAAGGGAAAGTGAAGATGAGGATGTGCTGATTTGGGGGGGAAATCCTTTGGAGGGTGATGTGCAGGACAATCTTGTTTTACGGGCAGTTCGCTTGCTTCGCCAAGAAGGTTTCTCAGTTCCTCCATTAAACATTGATTTGAAGAAAGTCATTCCGAGTGGAGCCGGATTAGGTGGAGGCAGTAGTGATGCCGCTTGTATGGTTACGACACTTGCCCGTCTTTATGACCTTCCTCTTTCTGAGGAGCAGATGGAATTGCTTGTCGGCAAGCTTGGAGCCGATTGTCCGTTCTTCATTAATCCAAGACCTTTGTATGCTGAAGGAATAGGTGATGTGTTCACGCCTATCTCGTTGAATTTGAGTGGATGGTACTTGATGCTTGTTAAGCCGGAAGTGTATGTTTCCACTCGCGAAGCTTATGCGGGAGTCCATCCCCACATGCCCGCTTATTCTTTGCTTGAAACAATAAAGTTACCTGTAGGGCAATGGGTGGGAAGAATGGTGAATGATTTCGAGGAGAGCATCTTCTCCAATCATCCTTTGCTTGCAGAAATCAAGCAGGAACTCTATCGTCAGGGTGCCGCTTATGCTTCTATGAGTGGTAGTGGCAGCACAATTTTCGGTCTTTTCCGTTCGCGTCCAAATTGCGAACAGGTCTTTGCGGACCACTTTACCTTTGTCTGTCAGCTATAAGTCGATGAGGAGCGCATCCTCGTTTTCGTTGCGAAGACTGCGTAAAGCATCCCATTCAGGCGTTCCTGTCTGCCAGACGAGGGACGGATTTTCTATGCCGTGAGAGTCGATGCGACGTGTGACCATTCCTACTGTGATACGGTGAATGTCGATTGCAGGCAGGTAGTGTGGCTCGTCTCCAGGTTCGTTGTGTGCTTCGACAAGCAGTTGCATGTCTGTCAGTTCGCTGAGGAGAATGCCTACAAGGCTGTCTGGAAGGTGTGTGTCAACTGCGAGACGATGGGCTGTGAAGGGTTTCAATCCATTTGAGAAGTGCTTGCATATTCGGCTCATCAACAGGAGGATGAGGGTGTCGCGATAGCGTCTGCTCAGTTCGTCGCTGATTCGTTCGAATGCGTATGTGTGGATGCTTTGGTTGGCATAACACAGTTGGGCTCCAAACAGACAGATGCACCATGAAATCTGCATCCAGAGCATGAACAACGGAATGGCTGCGAAGGAGCCGTAGATGGCGTTGTATGCGCTCAACTTTATCTGATAATGTACGTAAACCCACTCAACGATCATGAAGACTGTTCCTGCCAGAATGGCTGGCCAAACTGTGTGTTTCCACTTGACTCGAGTGTTTGGCATCGTCTTGAAGAGCACCATGAAGACCAGTACTGCAAAGATGATGGGGGAAACATGGAGGAAGAAGGTGTTCGTCTTGCTGAGCAGTTGTGTGTTTGGCAAAAGGGTGCGGAATGTCTGCAGGAAGATGTTCAGGCCGCTCGTTATGACGATGACGAAGGGCAGCAGCAGGAAGACTCCGAAGTAGTCGATGACTTGCCGATAGATTGTACGCGAGCGTTTGACGTACCAAATCGTGTTGAATGCTTCCTCGATGTTGGCTGTGAGCGAGAGCAAGGTGTAGAGCAGGAATATCAGACCGATGCCGATGAAGACGCCGCCTTTGGTGTGCTGGAGGTAGGACTCCACGAAATAGAGTATTGTGTCGGCAATGTCTGGATTTCCTTCGAGCGAGTTCCTCAGCTTTGTCTCGATGATGGTGTCGAAGCCGAAGCCTCGGGCAATGGCGAAGATGATGGCCAGAACGGGGACGGCTGCCAGCATGCTGCTGTAGGTGAGGGCAGAAGCATAGCTCAAGATGTGGTTCTTCTTGATGCATTCCCAAGTGATGACGAACCGCTTCAGTATCCTCAACCCCAGTCGTTCCATACGGCTGAGCCGCTTTTCATTGACGCTCCATATGTGCTCTAAACTAACCATATTCTCAGAAAGAAAAGTCAGCGAACCTGTAAGCCGGGTTCTGTCACCCTCGAAAGGGTTGCTTGCCATTTATCTACGAACAGTGTCACCACTGCCCTCTATCGTTCTACCCTCCAGCTCGAGCGGGCCGCCCTCTCTTTGTGTTCGCCGGTTTACATGAACTTTCAACTCTCGGAGTGCACAGCATCGACATCACTGCCGACCTGGTGAGCTCTTGCCTCGCCTTCTCACCCTTACCTCACGAATGAGGCGGTTCTTTTCTTCTGCACTTACTGACCCTTTCGGACCTCTTCCTGTTAGGAAGCGAGATGCCCTGTGTTGCCCGGACTTTCCTCTCCCTGGAAATGCCCTTCGAGGGGGCATATCCAAGCAGCGACAAGCCGGTTCACTGCCTTTTTCTGGGGACAAAGGTACGAATAAGTGAGCGAAATACAAAAGGAAAACCAAAGTTTTTCTTTTAATTTCCGAACGGGAGTACTTTCGAGTCTAATCTCAAGGGTGAGAATAACGGAAATGCTATCCAAGTTTTTCGGTGCTTCCTCCAAGCGGACTTGCAGATTGACAAAGCCGAAGCTGGAAAACGTGGGCAAGGTAAATCTCAATCGTCACACTAGTAAATCGCCAACGTCACACTAGTAAATCGCCAACGTCACACTAGTAAATCGCCAACGTCACACTAGTAAATCGCCAACGTCACACTAGTTGTTTGCGATTGTCACACTAGATGTTTGCCAACATCGCCTTTCATGTCAGTCAAGATGTCAAGTTTCGGGTTTGGCATTGTTTTTGTTGCTTTAGTTTTCAGACATGGATAAATAAATGTAAAAAACATTCAGGCTCTGTTTAAGAACCGTTAAGCATTAGTTGGACAGTGTTAAAGATTGGGAAAAAATGGCAGCTATAATGGAAAATGTATTTACCTTTGCGTCGTGAAACAACTCGAGTACTAACAATTAAAAACTAAATAGCATTATGAAACAGACAACGAAGAATTGGTTTGGTGCAGCCCTGCTCGTTTTGGGCAGTAGTGCAGTTACTGGTGCCGTTGTTAGAGGAACGGCATCGAACAGTCAGCCTCTCACCCCAGAACCTGTTGCAGCAATGCCTGCTCAGGTTGCGGCTCCTACTGGTCTTGTCGATTTGACTGGGGCTGCCGAGAGTGCTGTGGGAAGTGTCGTATATATTAAGGTAACGCAGACGGGCAAGACACAAAGAGTGCAGATCCAAGACCCGTTCAGCGATTTCTTTGGTGACTTCTTCGGATTTGGTGGCAGAGACGGACAACCTCAGCAGCGCGAATACAAGCAGCCAGACCGTCATGCTGCAGGTAGCGGCGTGATTATCTCAACCGACGGATACATCGTGACGAACAATCATGTTGTAGGCGAGGCTGACGAGATAGAGGTGAAACTCAATGACAACCGTGAGTTCAAGGGCCGCATCATAGGTTGCGACGCTACGACCGACCTTGCGCTCATCAAGATAGACGCTAAGGATCTGCCTGCCATCAAGATTGGCAACAGCGACGACCTCAAGCTAGGGCAATGGGTGCTCGCAGTCGGCAATCCCTTCAACTTGACCAGTACCGTTACGGCTGGCATCGTAAGCGCGAAAGCTCGTACGCTTGGCGCAAACGGCATTGAGAGTTTCATCCAGACAGATGCTGCCATCAACAGTGGCAACAGTGGTGGCGCTCTTGTCAACGAGAAAGGCGAACTGGTGGGCATCAATGCTATGCTCTACAGTCAGACAGGCAGTTACAGCGGCTATGGCTTCGCTATTCCAACCTCCATTATGAATAAGGTGGTGGCCGACCTCAAAGTCTATGGAACCGTTCAGCGCGCCATCCTTGGTGTTCAGGGAATCGACGTCTCGACTTGGATAGACAATGAGAAAGCGAAAGGCAACGACCCAGACCTCGATGTGGTGGAAGGCGTCTATGTGGACAAAGTGAGTGATGCAAGCGCAGCCGAAGAGGCAGGACTGGAGAAAGGTGACGTCGTGACCGAGTTCGACGGGAAAAAAGTCACCAAGATGTCAGAGCTGCAGGAAGCGATTGCTCAGCATCGTCCAGGTGATAAGGTGAGTCTGACCTACAAGCGCGGCAAGAAAGAACACAAGGCGAATGTGACTTTGCGCAACACTCAAGGCACCACTAAGGTGATGGAGGAAGTTGACCTCGACCAGATGGGAGTCGCTCTCAAACCTATCAGCGAAGACGAACAGAAGACGCTTGGCGTCGATTACGGCTTGACGATTACTGCCATCCGAAACGGCAAGATGAAGACTGCTGGAGCCGCTAAAGGCACAATCATTCTGCAAGTCAACGACCAGAAGATGCAGACAGTAGAAGATTGGGAGGAAGCCGTCAAGAGTGCTAACCAAAGCACAGACCGCACTCTTTGGATTAAGGCCATCACTCCAAGCGGCAGAAAAGTCAGCTATGTGATTGAACTGGACGAGTAAAACGACTTGATAAGTTAACAAGTTATACAAGTTGACAAGTTATTTCCCCGAATCCTTTTGCGGGTTCGGGGATTTTTCGTATCTTTGTGCCCGCAAAAACTATATGTAAATGAATAACTCTTTGAAGTCAATATGTCTGGCAATACTTTGTGTGTTTGCCTTTCAGACTCTTGAAGCCAAGCCGAAGAAGGTCGTGCAGAAGCCTGTCTATATGATTGGAGTGGGCTTTTCGTTGGTCGATTCGATGGTTTTCATCACCGATATGCAATTGGTGGACAGTATCACTATCGAGAAGAAGACGAAGTTCTTGGTCGACCGTCAGCTCTATTCTTTCCAGTTCCAACGTTATCTGGAGGGTGCATACAAGGGCGGTCCTTACGTTCCAAGCGTCTTCTTCAGCCCCAGCAGAAAGAAGATGGAGCGCAAATACCTTTCCCTGCACAAACGATATGTCCAGAGCAAAGACTTGCGGATGATACTTGTTGACATCAGCCAGTTTCGCTTCAAGTCAGAGAAATACATCGAGGAGACAACAGAATGAAGACCAATTACTATAAGATAGGCGGCCATTCTCTTGCCGTCAAGTTCGTCGATGAGGCGAACGACGAGAAGCTCATCCCCTCGTTTGCTCCGTTCCGATTGGAGGAGAAACCTGAAGATTTGCTCTTCACGATAACTGTTGACGACCATATCGAATGGCAGGAAAATGGCGACGAGATAGGTGTGTTTGATTGTGGAGGCTGCGATCATGGCGTTTACCGCATGCCTGATGGCGGCTATCAGTTCACCATTCACGATGTCCGAAATGTGCTATGCAGTCGCATGCAAAGTAATGTCGACTTCAGTGTCTGCCAGGTTTCGCTTTTCGGAGACACATGGGTACAGCGCAATTACGGTTTGAATAATGCCTTGATGATGGCCTATGCTTTCGCCTCAGCCCAGATGGGAACGATGCTCATGCACGCTTCTGTGATTCGATGCGATGGCAAAGGTTATCTCATGACAGCTCCAAGCGGTACAGGTAAAAGCACGCATACACGCCTTTGGTACGACAACATTCCAGGATGCGACCTGATGAACGACGACAATCCTGTAGTTCGGGTTATTGACGGCCAAGCCATCATCTATGGAAGTCCTTGGAGCGGTAAGACGGCTTGCTATCGTAACATTCAAGCGCCGATTGGAGGCCTTGTCCGCATTCAGCAGCGACCTGAGAATAGCATCCGCAAACTCAGTCCTATCGAAGCTTTCTGCAACCTCTTGCCTGCAATGAGTAATATGAAGTGGGACGAGCGCGTCTACAAAGGCGTATGCGATGGCATCAGCGAACTTATCCACCTTGTAGGAATGTATGAACTGGGTTGCTTGCCAAACGCGGAAGCAGCCATACTTTGCCACGATACTATTGCGAAATGAAGGAACTCATTAAAAGATTGATACGAGCCTTGCTGACTCCTTTCCGTAGGCGTTATCAGAAGCGCAACGGAACCACCTCGAATCAGCCTCGACGCGAGTTGCCGAACGATGCCTGGTTGGGTGAAGTTTCGCAGATGTTGCGGGAGGGGAAACCTTACGCCATCTATGTCAAGGGCTACAGTATGCGTCCCTTCATCGAGCACACTCGCGACCGTGTCTTCCTCGAGAAGCGCGACACATACGACATCGGCGATGCTGTACTTGCTCAGATTGCTCCTGGCCATTATGTCCTGCATCGTATCATCGAGAAGCAGGGCGACAACCTGACCTTGCAAGGCGATGGAAACCTGAAAGGCGTGGAGCTTTGTAAGGAAGGGGATGTGAGTGGTGTCGTAACGCAATACATCCGTCCGAATCGTATCATTCCGGCTGACGACCCCAAGCTCGTTCGTCGCATCAAGTTGTGGCGAAAGTTGCGACCAATCAGAAGATATTTGCTTTTAATTTATAACTCAATAAGATGAAAATCAAGAAAGGATTTGAACTTCGCGAGGTTTGCGGTGAACACATCATCGTAGCTTACGGCAGAGAGAATATCGACTTTAACAAAGTCATCAGTCTCAACGAATCGGCTTCCTTCCTTTGGAAGAACATCGTCGACAAGGACTTCGATGCCGAGACGATGGCTGGGTTGCTTCAGCAGGAATATGAGGTGGATGCCGAGACTGCTTTGAAGGATGCTCAGGCTTTGCTCGACGAATGGACAAAGGTGGGGCTGACGGAGTAGTTCACAATTAGTTTATTGTTAGGTCATGCTGCTGGAGTTTCTGCAGGACATGGGCGATACGTTGAGGTTGCCTGTCACGTTCGTCATCATCGAGTTCATCGGCACATTTGCCTTTGCCATCTCTGGCGTTCGTCTGTCCTCGACCAAGCAGTTCGACATCTTCGGAGCTTGGATTGTGGGTATGGCGACTGCTATTGGTGGCGGAACGATTCGTGACCTCATGCTTGGCGTCAATCCCTTTTGGATGACGAATGGCAGCTATTTTGTCTGCTGTGCCCTTGCGGTGTTGGCTGTGGGGATGTTCGGCAAATACATTATCCACCACAACTATACTTGGTTCATTTTCGACACGATAGGTCTTGCCCTTTTCAATGTTGTCGGCCTTGAGAAAGCACTTACTTTCGGTCATCCTTATTGGGTGGCGATTACGATGGGAGCCGTGACTGGTGCTGGAGGCGGCATCATTCGCGATGTCCTGATGAACGACGTTCCGCTCATTTTCCGTAGCGAGATTTATGCCCTTGCTTGCGTGGCTGGAGGCTTGGTTTATGTGGCCTGTCTGGAACTCGGATTGAGTGTTGAGATTAGTGCTCTGCTGAGTTCGTTCATCGTGATTCTGATTCGCATTCTTGCCGTCAAGTTCCATTGGCAATTGCCCGTCCTGAAAGGCGAGGACAAGCCGTCAAACAACGAAAGTAACATCCTTCGCGTCATCATCCTTCTGTTGTCTGTTGTCAGTTGTCCGTTGTGCGCAAACGCCCAGGTTCAGCAAGTCTTCAATCGCAACATCAAGACACTTACCCTGACTGTTGACGACGACCCGACTTTGCCGCCGTATCTCGCTTTGAGAGGTCATCAGCATATTGATATCGAGTGGGACGAGATGAGCCATGAATACAAGCGCTACCGTTACCATATCGACCATTGCGATTGGGATTGGCAGCCGACTGACGACATCTTCGAGAGTGATTTTCTGGAAGGCCTGAACGACCAGCTGATCGAGGACTTCGAGAAGAGTTTCAACACCACTCAAATCTATACGCACTACCGGCTACGCGTTCCATCGAAAGAGATTCGGCTTCGACTGAGCGGCAATTATCGCGTCCGCATTTACGAAGAGGACTCGGAGGACGAGCCCGTCTTGGAGGCACGCTTCTGCATTTACGAGCGCGAGGCTGGTATCATCGCAGAACTGAGCAGCAACACTGATATCGACTTCAATGACCGCCATCAGCAAATGACGCTCTCCGTCGGATTCGGAGGCCTGCAAGTCTTCGACCCTCAAAGGGAACTGAAAGTCATCGTCATGCAGAATCGTCGTTGGGACAGCAGGATAGAGGGGCTGGTGCCCAATGTCCGCAAAGCCAACGGAATCGAGTTCACGCACAACCGCAGTCTTATCTTCCCTGCTGGCAACGAATACCATCGCTTCGAGATTCTGGATGTGCATCGGACGGCTACAGGTGTGGACCGAATCGACTGGTTCGAGCCTTACTATCATGCCACACTCTTTCCTGCCGTCGTAGACAATTCCTACAGTTATGCCGAGGACCAGAACGGTGTTTATGTTGTGAGGAGCTCGGACAACTACGATGACTGGACGACGGCCGAATACGTTGTGGTTCATTTCTTCTTGGAGACACCTCGTTTACCTGGAGGCGACGTCTATGTGAGTGGCTGGTGGACGGGCCAGACATTCAATCCCGACTGCAAGATGGAGTACGATGCCGAGCACGGATACTACCATGCAGCCATCTTGCTCAAGCAGGGCTATTATAGCTACGAGTTCATCCAAAAGGACGGACTGACGCAGCGAACGATGGGCAGCTTCTTCGAGACCGAAAACGAGTATGAGGTGCTTGTCTACTATCGTCAGCAAGGTTCCCGCTATGACCGCTTGGCTGGTTACAGCATCATGCACAATGCAATGTGATTTTGTGATTTTGTGACAAAGTGACAAAGTGACATCGTGACATTAAGCTCCATCCAAATTGCAAACATGCCTGTAGTATAACGTAAGTTATTATATATTAATATATTATAATATTATATTATAATTACTATAATAATATGTAGTATATCCCTTTATTGTTATTGATGGGCATTCCGAGAAAAATGGACAAACCCGCATCCACCTTAATGTCACGATGTCACGATGTCATATGTCACACTTTGAGGGAAGTACCATTGAAAATCTGGCAGTTAGCAAACGGACGATGCGGGGGAATGCTGAAAAACACGTAAATTAGGTTGATTCGGGCAGCGTAAAACGTAAACGACACACGTTAAAATAGCCAACGACACACGTTAAAATAGCCAACGACACACGTTAAGTTTGAAACTTCACTGTGCTGCATTTTTCTCAAAATTGCGTTCTGATTACCAAAAATTGGCCTTCTCTTTGTGTTCTCAGCTTTTTTGTGTAACTTTGTGCCATAAATACCAGATTACATGAAAACGACAAAACCGCTTCTTTGGGTGCCCAGTCTCTATCTGGGCGAATCGCTTCCTTACGCAGCTGTGATGCTGATGTCGCTCGTCCTCTATCAGGAGATGGGCTTGACCGATACGCAAATCACGCTCTATACGGGCTGGCTGGGCTTGCCTTGGGTGATTAAACCACTTTGGAGCCCCATCGTGGACGGCATCAAGACGAAGCGTTGGTGGATTCTCGCCATGCAGTTGCTCATCGGGGCTGCGCTGGCGGCGTTGGCTTTCACTTTGCCCACCAGTTTCTGGCTTCAAGCCTCGCTTGCCCTGTTCATGCTGATTGCCTTCAGCAGCGCCACTCACGACATTTGTGCCGACGGTTTCTACATCCTCGGCCTTTCGAATAAGGATCAGGAACTCTATGTCGGCCTCCGCAATACCTTCTACCGCATCGGAATGGTGCTGGGGCAGGGTGGTCTCGTCATGCTGGCTGGCCTTTTGCAGAAGAGCGAGATGAGCATTCCGCTTTCGTGGAGCATAACATTCCTCGCCGTTGCTGGTCTGATGTTGATGCTTGCAGCTTATCATTGGAAAGCGCTTCCTCAGCCTGATTCCGACACCCCTAAAGGGGAGAAACTCAATGTGTTGGAGGATTTTGGAATGACATTGAAGGTCTTCTTTACGAAGCCGCACCTCATCACGGCTTTGCTCTTCATCCTGCTTTTCCGTTTGCCTGAAGGACTTTTGACGAAGATTGTGCCCCTTTTTCTGAAGCGAACAATTGCAGAGGGCGGCTTGGCGCTCACGGATGTACAATACGGCTTTGTCTATGGCACTTTGGGTGTGATCGGTTTGCTTGGAGGCGGTATTGTCGGTGGTTGGCTTGTGTCGAAATTCGGGCTCAAGAAGATGCTATGGCCACTCGTGCTATGCATCACTTTGCCTGACATCGTTTATGTCTATCTTAGCTACATCCAGTCGCAAAGTCTGCCTCTCATCGCAACTTGCGTCTTCATCGAGCAGGTGGGCTACGGATTGGGCTTCACGGCCTACACGCTCTATCTCGTCAGCTTCTCTCATGGCGAACGAAGTACCTCCGTATTCTCGTTCTGCACGGCTTTCCAATACCTTGGTGGCGTGATGCTGCCAGGCATGGTGAGCGGTTGGATGTCCGACCAGATGGGCTATCAGCAGTTTTTTATTGCAGTGATGGGCTTCTGCCTAGTCACCTTTGCAGTTACGGCCTTAGTGAAATTACCAAAAGAGAGTTGATATGAAAGGAGTTTTTGCCATAATATGTTGTTGGTTCGTCTGCCTTCAGATTAGCAGTCAGAACAGCCCTGTCAGTTATACAAAGGAGGATAGTCTTCGAGTCGTTGAACTATTAGAGAAAGGTTCAAAAGCCCCTGCAAATGAAGTGCTTACCATCTTCTATGCGAAGCAATTGATGAACCTTCCTTATGTGGCTCATACGCTTGAAATCGAGAACATGGAAGAGCATCTTGCCATCAATCTGCAGAGCCTCGATTGCACCACTTTGGTCGAGAATTGTTGCGCTCTCGCCCTCACAACTCTTCACGGTAGCAAAAGTTGGAAAGACTACCTTTCCTGGCTTCGGAAACTACGATACGATGCGGGGAAAATAGACGGTTACAAGAGTCGCAACCACTACTTCAGCCAGTGGATTCAGTCAGGTACGAAGCTCGGTTTGGTCAAGGAAGTGGTGCCTCCAACCAACATCTCTGTGCCGATGAAACTCAGCTTGACCTATATGAGCGAACATCCAGATTCTTATCCATTGCTCAAAGTCGATATGGCAGAGCGCAAACTCATTGCTGAGATGGAGAAACGCGCTTCAGGAGCCACCGTCCGCTATATTCCGAAGGAAAGGGTGGGGGACAGTAAGAAGGTGCTCAGCTGCGTCAAGGACGGCGATATCATTGCCATCACGACAAACAAGAAAGGCCTCGATGTCAGTCATGTGGGCTTTGCAGTTTGGGGGAAGGACGGCAAGCTTCATCTGCTCAATGCAAGTAGTATCCACAAGAAAGTCGTTCTCGAACCTATGACGCTCTATCAATACATGCAGAAACATCCTGTCCAAACGGGCATTAGAGTCATCCGACTGCAAAAATGAAGATATGTATCATCGGAGCTGGAGCGGCAGGTTGCTTTTGTTCTATCCTGTTGAAGCGCAAGTTGCCTGAGGCAGTTGTCGAGGTCTTCGAAGCTGGTAAACGCCCATTAGCAAAGGTCGCAATAACAGGAGGAGGCCGTTGCAACCTCACTAATTCTTTCCGACAAATCAAGCAACTCAAGCAGGCTTATCCTCGAGGCGAACAGCTCATGAAGCGTGCTTTGCGCAATTGGAGCCAAGAAGACACGATGGATTGGTTCGAGGGGGAAGGTGTTCGACTTGTCACGCAAGAAGATGAGTGCGTTTTCCCCGCTTCGCAAGATGCCATGCAGATAGTCAGAACACTCTTGCGTTGCATGAAAGAAGAAGGCGTCATTCTGCATAATTTACAAAGAATCAACGATATAAGCCCTGAGCGAGGAGGCTACTCCGTCTCTTTTGCCGATGAGAACATGAAGGCTCGTCACTTCGACAAAGTGGTTTGTGCGATGGGAGGTTTGCCCACAATGGAACGCTTTTCTCTCTTTCGTCATTTAAGCGGCCTGACCATAGTAAAGCCTGTTCCATCGCTCTTTACATTCTGCATTAAGGACAGCAGTTTGACGAGTTTGATGGGGTGTGTAGTTGAGCCAGTTACGACAAGCATAGCAGGCACAAAAATGCGTGCTGAAGGGGCTTTGCTCATTACACATTGGGGCGTGAGCGGACCAGCCATTCTTCGTCTCTCCAGCTATGCTGCCAGGTATCTTGCAGAGCAGAATTATCAGGCACAACTTTGCATCAATTGGCTCAACACCCAAAGCGAACAGGAAGCTCTGTCACAACTCCATGAATATCAACAGGAAAGCGCTCGTCGGCAAGTTGCGAATGAATACCCTCGCCAGTTCTCTGCAAAGCTTTGGCAACATTTGCTCATTCGTGCTCATATTGACCTGCAGAAGCGTTGGAACGAGCTTTCTCAGCGTGACCTGAACCGCCTTTGTGCAACACTCACGTCCGACGTCTATCAGATAGAAGGCAAAGGTCAGTACAAGGAAGAGTTCGTCACTTGTGGTGGCATAGATCTGGCTTGCATCAACATCAGTACGCTCGAGGCTCGTCTTCATCCAGGCCTTTATTTTGCAGGCGAACTGCTTGATGTTGACGGCATTACGGGTGGCTTCAATTTGCAGGCAGCCTGGAGCATGGCAGCAGTCGTGGCAAAGAATTTTGGCTAAATGTTTGGCAGTTGTCGCTTTTCTTCGTAACTTCGCTCTCGCTAAGACAGAAATGCATACCTATTCAATACAAATGCTTTGCATCAACGACCATATTGCCGACCTGAGTGAAGAGCAAACCGAAAAGCTCATCAACTTCTTGCCAGAATGGCGTCGGGAACAGGCTTTGCGCTTCAGGCATTTGCAGGGCAGGAAGGAGTGCGCCGTCGGATATATCGAACTATTGAGAGGTCTTCGAGAACAATTCGGAATAAAGGAGAAGCCAACTTTTGCTTATAACGAGCATGGCAAGCCTTTTCTGCCAGAACATCCTGATATTCACTTCAGTATCAGCCATTGCAAAGAGGCTGTCGGGTGCTTCGTCAGCAATCGCCCTTGTGGTTTGGATATCGAGCGCATTCGAGTTGCAAAGGAAGACCTCGTTCGCCATACAATGAGCCCTGAAGAGACTAAGGAAATATTCTCCTCGAAGTGGCCAGACATAGTCTTTACTCGGCTTTGGACACAGAAAGAGGCAGTCTTGAAACTCAAGGGAACAGGTCTTGTCGACGACCTTCATTCCGTCCTCAATCCCAGCAATATGCTAGGTATTGAACTCCAAACGACAGAAAACCCCTATATGGGATACATATTCACTATAGCCAAACAATTATGAGAACTCGCACAATTGCACTTGTTGCATCGATTCTGTTTCTGCTTCCTATGCAGGCACAAAAGACTCCAAACATCGAGAAAAAGTGGGCTTGGCTCGGCTTTGAGCGACCTGCTGGGGCAAACCCAATCGTTCGTCCAGATACGACAAGCCGCTTCTATTGTCCGATGTGGAAAAGGGTTGCACAATGGGAAAACAGCGAAACCTTCAACCCTGCTGCAACCATCATTAATGGCGGCATAGCACTTCTCTATCGGGCTGAGGACAACATTGCAAAAGGCATAGGTTCCAGAACCTCTCGCATCGGATATGCTTTTAGCGAAGACGGTATCCACTTCCAGCATCATGGCGCTCCAGTCCTCTTTCCTGGTGGCGATGAATGGGAAGACTTCGATGTGCCGGGAGGTTGCGAAGACCCAAGAGTCTGCATGACCGAAGACGGCCTTTATGTGATGACCTATACGAGTTGGAATCATAAATTGGCTCGACTGAGTGTCGCCACTTCAAGAGACCTAGTGCATTGGACCAAGCATGGCCCCATTTTCTCTGACGACCATAAAAGCCAGCTCAGCAAAGGCTACTCAAAGTCCGGCTCCATCGTGACTGAGATGAAGAATGGCCGCCAAGTCATCGCGCGCATCAAAGGCAAATATATGATGTATTGGGGCGAGAATTTCGTCAATATTGCGACAAGCGACGACCTAATCCATTGGACGCCGATGCTTGATGCAGACGGCAAACTCCTTCATGTTATGGACACCAGAAAGGGCTATTTCGACAGCCAACTTGTGGAATGCGGACCTCCAGCCATCAAGACTAAGAAAGGCATCATGCTCTTTTACAACGGCAAGAACCGAGGCGGCGAGAATGGGGACCAGCGATATGCTTCAGGAGCCTATTGTGCAGGTCAGGCTCTCTTCTCGCTGAAAGACCCCACACAGCTCCTTGACCGACTGGATGAGCCATTCTTCTATCCGGAAGACGATTTCGAGAAGAGCGGTCAGTATCCTTCCGGTACAGTCTTCATCGAAGGTCTTGTTCCATTCCGAGGCAAGTGGTACCTCTACTATGGTTGTGCTGATTCGTTCGTTGGTATGGCCATTTATGACCCTCAGAAAGCTAATAATGATTAAAAAAGGTGCTACAAGCACTTTTTTCTTCAGCCATTTTTGGCAGAGAACGCAAAAAGTGATATATTTGCGCCCTGATATGAATATGAATCGACTTATAATCCTGCTTTTGGTTCCCTGCTTGCTGCTCCTCAATGCTTGCAGCGAGTACTCTAATGTGCTCAAAAGTGCTGACTATGAGTACAAGTATGAGGCAGCCAAAGCCCTTTATGCAGAAGGCCATTATCGTCAGGCTTCGGAGCTTTTCGGCTTGTTGCTGATACCTTTGAAAGGCACTTCGTATGGCGAGGAAAGCCTTTACATGCTTGGCGAAAGCAATCTTAAGGCAAGGGACTACGAGTCGGCTGTCTTGTACTTCAAGAAATATTATCAGACATATCCGAAGGGAAGCTACATGGAGATGTCCCGTTACAATACGGGCTATTCCCTCTACAAGCAAACGCCCGACATCCGTCTCGACCAGACGAGCACGATGGAGGCTATCAGAGAGTTCCAGAACTTCCTCGACTATTGCCCTGAAACGAACCTGAAGGAACAGGCGCATACCATCATCTACGACATGCAGGACAAGCTTGTCATGAAGGAGTATCAGTCGGCCAAACTCTACTACGACCTCGGCACTTACACCTTCAACTGCATCTATGGCGGCAACAATTACGAGGCTTGCGTCGTGACAGCCCAGAACGCTCTGAAGGACTATCCCTACGCTTCTGCGAATCTTCGCGAAGAGCTCTCAATCCTTGTGCTACGGGCTAAATATCACCTTGCCCGTCAGAGTGTCGAGGAAAGGCGAGTGGAACGCTTCCGCGATGCTATCGACGAGTTTTACGCCTTCCAGAACGATTTCCCTGAAAGCAATTATATGAAGGAGGCGCAGGCCATCTTCAATCACTCAGAGCGCGTCGTTTCCAGGAAAGGAGTGATAATGGATGATGAAGACGAACTTGTTGTGAAGAAAGACGGCAAGTTGGAAGAAAGCACGACAAAGTCCAAAAAGAAGAAAACCGATCAAGAACAAGAAAACATTTAATTATAAAACGATGGATTACAAGAAAACATCAGCACCTAACGACACCGTCAACAGAGATCCCATGAGCCTCTGCGAAGAGACAGGCAACATCTACGAAAGCGTTGTCATCATCGGCAAGCGCGCCAATCAGATTTCTGCCGACATCAAGCAGGAACTGAGCAAGAAACTCTCGGAGTTTGCCAGCACTCAGGACAACCTCGACGAAGTGTTCGAGAACCGCGAACAGATAGAAATCAGCCGCTACTACGAGAAGCTCCCCAAAGCAACCCTTATGGCAACTCAGGAGTTCATCGACGGCAAGATATACTATCGCAACCCCAGCAAGGAAGCCACGCTTCTCGATTAAACATGTTGCAGCGAATCCAGACACTTTACCTTCTCGCAGCCTTTGCTCTCTGCATAGGTTGCCTTTGCTCTCCTGTCGCTCACTTCATGGTAAGCGAGAGCATGGAGAAGGTGGACATGTACAACCTTTGGCTCGTTTCCGAGGGGCAGCACATGTTCTATTTCTGTCCTGTCATGATGGGCATTCTCGTCATTACGGCAACACTGGCGTTCCTCGACATTTGGCTTTTCAAGCGTCGAGCCCTTCAGATGCGTTTGGCCACTTTCTGCATGACATTGCTCGTGGCGTGGTACATCGCATATGGCGTCATTTGCTATATGCTTAGCTCAGGAATGCCAGCTACATGGCGCCCACATTGGACGGCAGCCCTTCCGGCAACGGCCTTCATCCTGCTCTACCTCGCATTCCGAGGCATCCTGAAGGACGAGATGCTGGTCCGCTCGCTCGACCGTCTGCGCTAGGAATACACATTATATATAATATAGAAGAAGGCGTTACCGATGGTAGCGCCTTCTTTGTCGTCTGCAAACACAAACCTTCACAGATTCACAATTCACAGTTTATTTTAGAGGTGTTGCACTCCTCCAGATAGTATTTTATATAGTTATATATTTACATAATTATATATATATTAATATATATTAATAATAATTAACATTCTTAATTCAAGATTTTGAGTGCAAGGGCACAAAAATTAATTGTGAATTGTGAATTGTGAATGGTCGCCCCTCCTGATACATCTGTTTTGTTGTATTTCCTCGACGGAGTCAGGTCTATTTCTCAAATGGATCGCCTTTGGGGTCGCGACTTACGACCCAACGGAATGCATTCACGAAGAGCAGGTTCTGCGTGGCGTCGATGAAGCCTTCGTCGCCGTGCCCCATGTTCAGATAGACCATTCTGTACTTCTTGTTCGTCCAGACGATGGGGAAGTCGCCGAACTTGACAACATCCTTCAAGCCGAAAGGATACATCTTGGGGGAGATAGAGACAAGCACTTCTACATCGGGATTCTTCCTCGGACTGGGGTTCCACTGGTAGAACTCGCTTGCTGGAGCCACGAAAGATTGGGGCAGACTGCAAGTGACAGGGTGCTCCTGAGTGTCGCATTCCACCAGGGCAGGCTGCGGAGGCCAGTTGTTGCAATAGAATGCTCCACATCCCAGGAACTTGTTGAACCAGGGCCAATGCGTGTTCCTGTCGTTGTAGGCAGAGGCGTGAAAGCCTATCCAGCCGCCTCCATTCTCCATGTATTGCTCGAAAGCCTCCCTTTGTTTGCCGCTTGGCGCAGCATTCAGGCTGATGATGATGGAGTAGTCCTTCAGCTTTTCATAGGGATAATCGGCTAGCGAAGTGGTGACATCCATGAGCCATCCCTCGCCGTAAGTCAGTTTGTGGAAGAACTCGATGGCTTGCTTGTCGAACTGGACATGCGCCTCCTCGGCATGGGGTTCGTAGTGAACCAAAGCGCGGAAACGTGGAGCGCGAGCATAGTTGGCTGGATAGCCTTCTTCCTCCTGAACGGGCTCATCGTCGTTCAAAGTCCATCTGATTGCGTTCTCAAAGAGTCGGATGAAAGCGGGATTCTCGTAGAGCGACTTGCTATGCCCGAATTGAAAATATACATTGCGAGCCTTCTTGGCCGTATTTGTCCAGATAACAGGGTGGTCGCCCATCTTGATGTTTGTCTGGATGGAATAGCTGTTCTCGTCGGCATTTGCCAGAACATGGGCGTTTTGGCGTGGACTGATGTCGTACGTGTACCATTCGTCTTCCTTGATGACAAAGGAGTGGGGCACACCTTTCGTGACTGGGTGTTGCTGGTCTTCAAGCCAAACTGTCGCGTCACACTTGTCTGCAATGTAGTTCTGGTAGCGTATCTTGCCCAAGAAGTCTGAGAACCATTCCCACATCGGGTAGCCGTCGAACTCGCCAAGCAAGCTTGCATGATGGAATCCGATGTAGCCTCCGATGCCTTTGTCTATGTAGCTTTGCATGTCTTTCTGTGCTGCTTTGCTCCAGGCATAGGGCGGGTAGTTCAGCTGAAGCACCAATTGATACTCCTGCAGCTCGCCTTTGCCGATTTCTTTTGCTGAGTTCAAGACTGTCAGCTCGATGTTGAAGCGTTCCTTCTGGCTCTCGAGCCATTGCAAACCTGCAGCAGTAAAGCCTTCGTGGAGGCCACCCCGTTCGGCCAATACCAATACTTTTCGAGGTTCGGAAGTGCTCTTCTTGTCTGTCTTTGCCAAGCAAAGAGTGGTGGAGAAGCACATTAAAACTGCTGAAAACAAACACAAAACGAAGCGTCTTACCATATCTTCTGTTCTTATTAATTATATGCGACTTTACGTCCTTCTTCTATGACGATGCCTTTTTTTTTCTTGGGAGAAACGATTTTCCTGCCGTTCAAGTCATAGGGAAAACTTTGGACTTTGGACTTTGAACGATGGACCTCGTTGATTCCCGTCTCGTTGTCTGTCTGGTCTTCTACAGTATATTTCTCGCCATCTTTTTCTCCTGTAATACAGAGGTAACAGTCTGAACGAATGCCCGTTATGTCGACTGTTTGCCTGTTCCCGCTTGTATTGGTTACGACGAGGTTGAGGTATTGCTCTGGCGAGGTGAGTTGATAGCTCTGATAGTACCATCTCTTCCCGCCGATGTCTGTGCGATTGTTAACGCGTTTGCCTGGCCAATTCCCGCTAAACTGCGTATCGTTGTTGTCCCACACATAGAAAGACATGTTTGCCCAAGTGATATCCGTATGGACATAAATGGTGATGTTGTGAGGCTCGAAGATGCTGTATCCTCGACTTTGGACGCCCTGAACGGTTCCGTTCGACAGGATGCCAGCCTTCAGGGTGCAGGAGGATTCGATGCTCAAGGTGCTTCCACTCGCCAATTGAGCACTCTCGGCAGTTGGCGTGGAACCATCCAGGGTATAGACAATCTTGGCTCCTGAGAGGTTGCTTATCGCCGTGAGTTTGACCTTCAAAGGCCCTTCGTAGGTTCCATCAGGCACATCCATCCAAACGGTATTGGCGTTACGGTTCAGGAGATAACGGAACCCTTTGCCAGAAAGGATTTCTGTGTATTGGGAACTGCCTGCGTTATAGCTGTTTGGCGAGTTTCCAACCACACAAAGCAGGGTGGCGTTCTTGCCCGTAGTGGCTTTTGCGTAGTAGTTCACGGCACTGTATCTTTCCTGAGTGGAAGAGGTGTTCGTGATGCCTGCAAGCCTTCTGGCTAGTATCATTTGCTTGAGCGCGTACTTGTTGTCCCTCCAATGTTTGTAGAAGACGCAGGGTGTGCCAGGCATAGCCAAGAGATAAGCGTTTGCGGCAAGCGTGTCAGAGCGGATGGGGTCTTGCTCTGCTCCGTTGCTCCGATGCTCTGTGTCGTGATTCTCCACAAATGTGACGGCATATTGTTTGTAGTAGTCTTCGGCCGAGAGGGGCTTCTGGTCCCAACCCAACCAACGCCAGTCCCTATTGTTGATGGCGTCTCGAACCCGATAACGGAACTGGAAGTCGAAGGCTGCGCTGGTAGGTGTGTCCGAAACATAGCCTCGTGTATAGTTCACCCATTGCCTGATTTTCTCTGTGCTGTCCCAGTATTCACCAACGCTGAAGGCAGGCTTCGCATAAGTGTTATAGTCGGCTATGAAACTCGCCCAAAAGCCCTTGACCATATCGTAGCGAAAGCCTGTATAGCCGATATCCTCGATGAGGAACTTCAGATAGGCTTTTATGCAGTTCTGCACATTCTCGCTTTGGTGGTCCAGGTCGCGGCATCCGGACCAATCCTCGCCTGTATCATCATCCTCCGAAACGGCCAGACCGTTCTGGCTTGCCCAGTCGGAAGTGGCTCCGCCATCATCGTTCCTGCAGATGTCTGTCGGGAGCATCTGGTAGGTTTGCCCGTTATAAGTCTCGGCAGGATAGTCCACCCACGACCCGTTCACACCCAGATTGTTGCGATGATTGACGACAACATCGGCTATGAAACCAGTCCCTCTCCTTCGATAAGTGTCAATCATGCTCCTCAGTTGCGCTTCGGAACCGAAGGAACTGTTCTGGTTGAAGTAATAGACGGGCATATATCCCATCGAATTGTAGCTTCTGTTGCACCAGCCGCTTTGTGGAATCCAAATCAATTGGAAGTATGGGGCAATCTCATCAGCCTGTGCCTCGAGCTTTGCCCAAGTCGTTTCGTCGAAGGAGTCCCAATAGAATCCTTGCAGCATAACTCCTTCATAATCAGCAGGCCAGCCTTGCGAAAAGGCGGACAAATGCAGGGAGATTGCGAGGAGCAAAAGGGTGAGTCTTTTCATATTTCTCGAGGTCTTTCTGAACGAGGCTCGTGTCGTCCGTAAACGTCACACTAGTAAATCGCCAACGTCACACTAGTAAATTACCAACTTCACACTATATGTTTTGAATCGTCACTGTGGTAGTTTGTAACGGTCGCCAGTCTGCTTGATTATTTCGCGCTTAAAACGTTCTGGATAACCTGGGCGAAGAACGGGCCTGGGGTTGCCTCCAGGCGTTTTCTCGTACTGTCCACTCTCATCCATCCGCTTGATTGCCATGTCGTTATACTTCACGATGATGAGCTGGGCAAGCTGGTTCCATTCGTCCATCATAGCGCTTGCAGTTCGATGGCTGTAGGCCGAAAGGTACTTCACGGCTTCCTCTTTGCTCATGCTTGCCGCTTTGCTCTCGACCTCAGTCTGCAGAGAGTTGTAGTCCTTCTCCAGTCTGTCGCGAACTTTCTGCAGTTCAGGGAAGAGCAGACTGTAGCGCAAATAGACCATATTACTTACCCAATTCTCCACCCAATAAGCGCTTCGAGTGGAGAAGTGGAAGGCGTCGGCAGTATGTTTGTCGTAGCATTCAGGCGCTTGCGTCATGTTGCAATAACAAGGTGTGAAGACCGTCATATTTGCCTCGTCGTTAGCAAACCAAGTCACTCCGCCAATATGATTGGGAAGCCAGGAGCGCATCTGACTCACATAGACGCAAGCCGATTGTTGGGTACTGATGGGACGCTCGTTGAAATACTTCTTTCCGTCAACCTCGAAACTGAGTGGAGTGGGGCGATAAGGCATTTCCCAAGCACCCATTCCCAAGTCCTCCGTCAGAGCGAAAGGTGTGCCTTCATAGTGGTCGCGCATCATGTCCTTGACGTCTTGAACTGAAAGCGGAGCCTTGGGTCTCACGTAAAGAGGAAGAACTTGACCTTTCGTGTCGCCCATCGCATAAGGCAGATATGGGTTCATATCTTCGGCAGCCCACTTGTTGAAATAGCTCCAAACGCGAGCCTCGCAATATCGAAGAGCGCCAAAATCTGCGGGAGCGTAAGCGTCTGCAAATGAGAAATCTGCATCTTTTCCGTTAAAGTAACCCTTCTCCCTGGCAAAGCTGATGACATCTTTGGCATAGAGGCAGTTCTTCTTGTCCTTGAGCGGGAACTGATGAATGCGGCTCTGATTGGCGTGACCACTAATGCAATCGTCTGGAATTCTTACTGCCACCCAAACGGTTCCCTTGCGACCCGGGCCCTTTCCAATCATCTCCAGAATCCATGCTTCGTTCGGATCTGCAACGGTAAAGCTTTCTCCTTCACTCTCGTAGCCATATTTCTCAGTCAGTTCTGTCATGACTTGAATGGCTTCGCGAGCAGTCTTGGAACGCTGAAGACCCAGCACCATGAGCGAACCATAGTCGATAAGTCCGCTGATGGTATCAGTCAACTCAGCCCGGCCACCATAAGTCGTCTCGTGAATCGACACTTGAAACTCGTTCATCAGACCTACAACGCCGTAAGTATGAGCGACTTCCGGAATCTCTCCCAGGTAGTTGTTGCTCTCGTAGTGATACAGGGGATGCATTGTTCCAGCAGGATGATCGGCAGCAGGAATCACGCGAAGGGGCTCGAACGAACCATAGTCGTCCTGACTGTAGGAGATAATCACGCTCCCATCCTTCGAGGCCTTCTTGCCGACAATCAAGTTCGTGCAGGCAGAAGCACTATTGTAGATTGAAAATTGAACATTGAAGAGCAGCGCTCCTAATAATATAATGTATCGTTTCATGATGCGTTATTTGATAATCAGTTTGTCGCTTCCTGCAGCTTTGAAACTCATGTCGAGACCTTTCACACTATGTGTGAGGGCACCAAAGGAAATGAAGTCAACACCAGCTTTGGCATAGGGAATCATCGTGTCGAAAGTGATGCCGCCACTCGATTCCGTTTCGCATCGGCCTGCAACAATCTCCACAGCCTTCTTCGTGTCTTCAGGCGTGAAGTTGTCGAACATGATACGGTCGCAACCCTCGGCAAGTGCTTCGTCCAACTCCTTCCAGTTCCTCACTTCGCACTCAATCTTCAGGTCCTTGCCTTTATCTTTCAAATATTGCTTTGCACGACTTATCGCATTGTGAACACCTCCGCAGAAATCGATGTGATTGTCTTTCAGGAGAATCATGTCGAAAAGTCCGATTCGATGATTCATGCCGCCACCAATCTTCACAGCCTCTTTCTCGAGCATACGCATGCCAGGTGTTGTCTTGCGCGTATCAAGGACGCGCGTCTTGCAACCAGCATCGTAGATGGCTTGCTGATACTTGTGTGTCATCGTGGCTATGCCGCTCATTCTCTGCAAGATATTGAGCATGAGGCGTTCCGTCTGCAGGAGGCTCTGCACTTTTCCCTTGACGCTCATCACGATGTCGCCAGGTTTGACGTGTGCCCCATCCTCGATATATGTCTCCACCACCATTTCGGGATCGAAACGATGGAACACCTGCTTTGCAATCTCGTTACCTGCAAATATGCCTTCTTCCTTGATGAGAAGTTTGCTTTCGCCCATCTCCGTTTCAGGGATGCAACATAGTGTTGTGTGGTCTCCGTCGCCGATGTCTTCGGCAAATGCCAGGTCAATAAGCCTGTCGTTAAGTTCTTCTACTGTAAGCATAGTTTGTTTATTGTAGGGTAGTTTATTCATGATGATAGGGTTCGCCGTTCAGGATGGTCATCGCTCTGTAGATTTGCTCCACGAAGAACATGCGAACCATTTGGTGGGAGAGTGTCATCTTGCTCAGGCTGACTTCCTCGTTTCCACGTTTATGTATGGCATCAGAGAAGCCGTAAGGTCCTCCAACGATGAAGACGAGACGTTTTGGTCCTGCCGACATCTTCTTTTGCATCCATGCAGCGAAGTCCACGCTTGTCCTTTCGCTGCCGTGTTCGTCGAGGAGGACTACATAATCTCCTGCTTGGAGGCTTTTCTGGATGAGTTCCCCCTCTCGTTCCTTCTGCTCGTTTTGGCTCAGTCCCTTTGTATTCTTCAGTTCTGGTATGACCTCTACGGCAAAAGGAATGTAGTGTTTTATACGGTCGACATACTCATTTATGATGGCTTCGAACCGTTTGTCCGTGGTTTTGCCCACCACTATGAGCACACCTTTCACGGCTCGTCCTCCTCGTCTGGCGGAGCCACATATTCGTAGCAACCAGCATCAGGACCTTCGTCGGCAAGTCGACTCACACCATTCCTGTCGAATGTAGGCAAGCCGGCATAATTGCCATCTGCAAGCGAACGGATTTTGCTCTCTGCTTTTGGCGTGAAGTCGTAGATGAAGTTTTCTGTATCGAAGAGCACGAAGTTTTCTTCGCGAACGAGTTTCTCGTCCTCGTTCTTCTTTTTGTCTTGGTCGAAGATGTTGCCCACGAAATGCTCCTCATCGTCCACATGAGGCGTGTTGAGGAAGCAATGGTGGAAGAGATATTTGGAGTCGTCAGGAATGTTTTCACCCATAATGACGTCAGGACCATAGCCCGTAATGACGCAATTGATGAAGTGGGCTTTACGAAGCAACCCGTATTCGCTGTCATCTTCACTGCTCACGAGATGCAATCCGTCACCCCGATCTGCCGTGAAAGGATAGAACTGAGCCAACGTACAATATATAAATGTATGCGATCCTCCGCTAATATAGACGGTGTGGCCCATTGTGTTGCTTATCTGCGTATTAGTGACTTTGCTGACACAATTGTTGAGTTGCAGGCCGTCGCCACCAATGTTGTGGAAGATGCAGCAATCCAATGTGATGGATGGCTTCGCTTCGTCTGGCTTCACTTGCTCTGTGTCCTCAACGATGATGCCGAAGAGCGAACTATGCAAGTCGCATTGGTAGAACTCGTTTCCATAGCTGTCACGATGGATGATGACGCCTTCCCATCTGCTTGGAGTGTTGTCGTAGAGGAGATAGTCAAACATGTGGTCCATCCTGTCACCTCGCAAAACGACAGGTTTCTCCATGCTTCCTTGAACCAACAACTTGCCATAAACGTGCAAAGCTGCATTGTCGTGGAACATCAACCTTGTGCCTTCGGTCAGAGTGAGTGTTGCACCTTTCTTGACGACAAGCGAGTCGTAGATGACGTAGGCTTTGTCGGTCAGGAGTGTGGTGTTCTCTTCGATAATCATTCCTCCCTTTTGGATGTAGGCGTCTACGGCTCCACCACTAAGCAAGACTGTTTGCTTCGCTCCATTCTCCAAGATGAAGTGCAGTTTGTCTTCAAAGTAAAGCGGTTCGTTGCTGCCCACTTTTGGAGGTGTCATCTCGATTCGAATGACAAGACTGTCGTGTTTCAGGACCTCGAAATCGTGCCATTCTCCATTGACCAGATAGCGTCCATCCACGTTGACGCGAAACAGACTTTCGGCTCCATCCTCGAGTTGAATGGTACGGATGCGCATTCCATTACTATTATTATTGAAGGCATAGAGCGTTTTTGTGCTGCTTGGAATGGTGCTGATGAGTGTGTCGAAGGC
The DNA here is from genome assembly GCA_902779315.1 of uncultured Bacteroidales bacterium. Classification (GTDB taxonomy): domain Bacteria; phylum Bacteroidota; class Bacteroidia; order Bacteroidales; family Bacteroidaceae; genus Physcousia. Next base: position 26,112 of record CACZBC010000020.1, read on the forward strand.
AATGGTATCCTTCGAGAACTCGAGTCGGAAACTGGGATTGTCCGAGAAAGTCTCGTAGTCGGAGCAAGCCACGACCAGCAAAGCCATCAAAGGCAGGAAGAGATATTTCATTCTCATTTCTTAGGAGCGTTTTCAAGTATAGCGAGCAAGTGGTCCCAAACCATTTGAACGGTGGGGATGAGGAGCTTTTCGTCAGGACTGTGAACGCCTCGAAGTGTGGGGCCCATGCTTATCATGTCCATTCCTGGGAACTTTTCGCTGAAGAGTCCACACTCCAGTCCTGCATGGATGCCACGAACGATGGGGTCTTTCTTGAAGAGTTTCTTGTACTGCTCTACTGCAATATGCAGGATTTCGCTATTTGGGTTCATCTTCCATCCGGGATAGCCTTCGCCTATGTCCACCTTTGCTCCAGCCAGTTCGAAGGCTGCTGCAATGGTGTTTGCCATGTTGTGACGGGCACTCAGGATGCTGCTTCGCTGACTGCTGAGGATGTCGATGGTCTTTGTTTCCGGGTGCTTGCGGATGCTTGCCAGGTTGCTGCTCGTCTCGATGAGGTCGAGGTCTTGGCAGTAGGCATATACGCCATTATCGACGGCTTGGAGTGCCATGATGAGTCGTTTGCTGCAGTCCTTAGTGATGGCTGATGTGGCAGGAGTTTCGCTTTCGAGTGCGAAGGTCATCGTTTTTTCTGTGACGCTATATTCCTCTTCGACATCGGCCTGATAGAGATTCCAGTCGACGGTAATGCTTTCCTTGTCTTTCGTGGGAACGGCACAAAGGCACCAAGCCTCGCGAGGAATGGCGTTGTGAAGTCCTCCAGCCTGTATGTCGACCAGACGAAGGTCGTATTTCTGCTGACTGGTATAGAGGAAGCGGGACAGCAATTTGTTTGCATTGGCGCGTTTCTTGTCGATATCGTCACCACTATGACCGCCTGTCAGACCCTTGATGGCGAGTGAGAAGGTGAAGAAACCTGCTGGCAGAGCCTCTTCCTGATAGTCAAACTGGGCAAGTGTCCTGCATCCTCCAGCACAAGACACGAAGATTTGTCCTTCGTCTTCGCTGTCGAGGTTGACAAGCAGACGACCGGTCATGAAGTCGGATTTCATGCCTTCAGCACCAGTCAGACCAGTCTCTTCGTCTCTCGTAAAGACGCATTCCAGGGGTCCGTGCTTGATGTCGTTCGCTTCGAGCAAAGCCATTTCCATCGCCACTCCGATGCCATCGTCTGCTCCCAGGGTGGTGCCTTTCGCTTTCATCCACTCTCCATCGATAAAGGTTTGGATGGCGTCTTTGTTGAAGTCGAACTCCAGGTCGCGATTCTTCTCGCATACCATATCCATATGACTCTGCAGAACGATGGTCTGACGGTCTTCCATACCTGGAGTTGCAGGCTTGCGAATGATGACATTTCCAGTTTCATCTCGACGGGTGTCAAGGTTCAACTTCTGTCCGAAATCGAGCAGGAATTCGATCATCTTCTCTTCGTGCTTCGAAGGACGGGGAATCTGGTTAACTTGTGCAAAACACTTGAAAACACTTTGGGGTTGTAGAGACGTTTTATTCATATTAGATGTATTTTATCTTAATTTATAACTATAAATTACCTTTTTTATTGTATCTTTGTGCCACAAATATAGCGAATTATGTTGAAACTTGCATTACTTACGCTTGGAATTGTTGCTTTATCTGTGCTCTTTTTGTGTATTAAGATGCTTCTTAAGCCGGGAAGCAAGTTCGGAAGTGAGCATATCGGCGAGAGCAAAGCCATGCGCGACAAGGGAATCCACTGCGTGCATAATATGAAATAAGAGGTGAGGCAGAAACGAGAGGCTGGGAACGTTTGCAAACATGGCGTTGTTAAATTCCAATCGTATAGTGTGACGTTTGCGAATTACTAGTGTGACATTTGCGATTTACTAGTGTGACGTTTTCAGGGATAACTGGAGTTGTTCGAACACTTTTCTGGGCATGGATTTTGTAGTATTAAATAAAAGTCGTACCTTTGCACGCTGAAAGCGCGAACGCACGCATATACGTAATATGAAGGTAGCCGTAGTTAAATACAATGCTGGGAACATCTTTTCCGTCATTCACGCTTTGAAGCGAATGGGGGTGGAACCCCTCTTGACGGATTTGGAAGAGGAGCTTCGTCGTGCAGACAAGGTCATCTTCCCCGGTCAGGGCGAGGCCAGTAATGCGATGGGCTATTTGCGGGAGAAAGGTCTCGACAAGGTGATTCCCTCCCTGACTCAGCCCGTTCTGGGCATTTGCATCGGTCAGCAATTGATGTGCCGTCATTCGGAAGAGGGCGATGTGGACTGTCTGGGTATCTTCGACGCTGAAGTCAAGCGGTTTGTGCCCCTCAAGCACGAAGACAAGATTCCCCATATGGGCTGGAACTCAATCCAACCCCGACAAGTTCCAGGTTCGGAAACATCCCTCTTCGAGGGCTTGGATGGTGAGTTCGTCTACTTCGTCCACAGCTTCTATGTGCCTGTGTGTGAGCATACTGCAGCCATAACAGAATACATTCACCCCTTCAGCTCGGCCATGCAGAAGGACAACTTCTTCGCCACACAATTCCATCCGGAAAAGAGCGGCGAGGTTGGGCAGAGAATACTCCGTAACTTCCTTGAACTATGATAGAGCTCATTCCTGCAATAGATATCATCGAAGGCAAGTGCGTAAGGCTTACCAAAGGCGATTACGACACGAAGAAAGTCTACGGAGACCCGCTCGAAATGGCTCAGCAGTTCGAGGATCTGGGCATGCGAAGGCTGCATGTAGTCGACTTGGACGGTGCTAAGAGTCAGCATGTTGTGAACCTCTCCGCACTCAAAGCCATCACAACTCACACCCGTCTCATCGTCGACTTTGGCGGAGGCGTGAAGAGCGACGACGACCTGGAAAAGGCGTTCGATGCAGGAGCGGCAATGGTAACGGCTGGAAGCATAGCCGTCACAGACCCTGACCGCTATCTTGGATGGCTCGCGAAATATGGCGCAGACCATCTCATCCTAGGTGCAGATGTCAGGAACGGAAAGGTCTCCATCAACGGATGGAAGGAGGATTCGGACGTTTTGCTCGAGGATTTCCTGCTCCGTTACATGCTGGAAGGCACGAAGAACGTGCTTTGTACGGAGATTAGCCGAGACGGCACACTCGAAGGACCTGCCCTGGAGCTCTATCGGAGCATTATGCGCCGCTATCCGGAGTGTCATCTGATTGCCAGCGGAGGCGTAGGAAGCACAGAAGATATCGTGGCTCTCGACCAGGCAGGCATTCCTGCAGTCGTATTCGGAAAAGCCTTCTACGAAGGACATATAGAGATTGAGAAATTAAGAAAATTAGATAATAAGAAAGTCTCCCTTTGGGGAGATTTAGAGGGGGCCACATGTTAGCAAAGCGAATCATACCCTGCCTCGATGTCAAAGACGGCCAAACCGTCAAGGGCACCAATTTCCTGCAGCTTCGTCAGGCTGGAGATCCCGTCGAACTCGGCAAGATATACAGTCAGCAAGGGGCAGACGAATTGGTCTTCCTCGACATTACCGCCAGCCACGAAGGCCGCAAAACCTTCACGGATATGGTGCAGAAAGTGGCTGCCGAGATTGACATTCCCTTTACAGTAGGAGGGGGTATAAGCGAACTTCGAGATGTCGAAAGGATGCTTTCGGCTGGTGCCGACAAGATAAGCATCAATAGTGCAGCCCTTCGCAGGCCTGAACTTATCGACGAGATAGTCAGCCACTTTGGCAGTCAAGTCTGCGTGGTTGCCATCGATGCCCATCAGGATGAGCAAGGATGGACTTGCTACCTCAATGGAGGACGCATCCCGACAGACCGGAATCTCTTCGAGTGGGCAAGGGAAGTGAACGATAAGGGAGCAGGGGAAATCCTGTTTACCAGCATGAATCACGATGGTGTGAAGCAAGGTTTTGCATGCGAAGCACTCGCTCGACTCGCTTCGGAACTCACCATTCCCGTCATTGCGAGTGGTGGTGCAGGCAAGATGGAGGACTTCCGCGATGTCTTTGCAGAAGGAAAGGCAGATGCCGCTCTGGCTGCAAGCGTGTTCCACTTCGGTCAGATCTGCATTCCTGAACTCAAGGAATACCTTAAGAAAGAAAACATAAACGTACGAATATGATGAAGATAGACTTCGACAAGTGTGGCGGTTTAGTACCCGCAATCATACAAGATGCAACAACGAAAGTTGTGCTCATGCTCGGCTATATGAACGAAGAAGCACTCCAAAAGACTCAGGAAACTGGGCTTGTGACTTTCTTCAGCCGTTCCCGTCAGTGCCTTTGGACCAAGGGTGAGACGAGCGGCAACTACCTGCATCTGGTCGACATCAAGGTGGATTGTGACAATGACACACTCTTGATTCAGGCAAAACCTGATGGCCCGACCTGTCACAAAGGCACCGATACTTGTTGGGGTGAAGAGAATCGTCCCAATCCTTTGCTCTTCTTGTCCGAGCTTAGCGACTTCATCGAGAAGCGTCATGAAGAGATGCCTGAAGGCAGCTACACAACTTCGCTCTTCAAGGACGGCTTGAACCGTATGGCTCAGAAAGTGGGAGAGGAGGCATTGGAACTCGTCATCGAAGCCACAAACGGCACCAACGAACGCCTCGTTTACGAGGGATCCGATATGCTCTACCACCTCATCGTACTCCTCACAAGCAAGGGCCTTCGCATAGAAGATATGGCAAGGGAGTTGATGGAACGTCACAATCCTGGCTGGAAGAAACATTAAAACGAGCGAACTATGATACTGAATTACAAAGATATCGACATCTATCAGGACGACCAACTTGTTCTCGGCAAAGTGAACTTCAGCGTCGAGGAAGGCGAGATGGTGTATCTTACGGGTCCTGTCGGCAGTGGAAAGTCGTCGCTCCTCAAGAGCATCTATGGCGAACTCCCTGTTGAAGGCGGCAAAGCGGATGTGCTTGGTTTCAATATGAACCGCCTCAAGACGAAGCATCAACCTGCCCTCAGAAGGCAGATGGGCATTGTCTTCCAGGATTTCCAACTGCTTCGCGACCGTACAGTCCATCGCAACCTCGACTTTGTCCTGCGTTCGACAGGCTGGAAGAAGAAGGATGAAAGGGACAAGCGAATTGTGGAAGTGCTCGAGATGGTGAAGCTTGCCGACAAGAAAGACAAGTTCATCTACGAACTTTCAGGCGGCGAACAACAGCGTATCTGTATTGCCCGTGCCATCCTGAACAATCCGAAAGTCATCCTTGCAGACGAGCCGACAGGCAATCTCGATGCAGAAAATGGCGAACTCATCTTGGCTCTTCTCGACGAGATACGCCGTCAGAATCATACCGCAATTATCCTCTCAACCCACAATATGCAGTGGCCCGAATATTTCCCGGGTACCGTCTATCGTTGTGAAGATGCAAAACTTGTAACAGATAATAAAGAATAATATATGAAAGTACTGAAGTTTGGTGGCACTTCCGTTGGGTCACCTCAGAGAATGCAAGACGTTTCAAAGCTCGTTACAGAAGACGGGCAGACCAAGTTTGTTGTCCTCTCTGCTATGTCTGGCACTACAAATACTTTGGTGGAAATCTCTGACTACCTTTACAAGAAGAATCCCGAAGGTGCGAACACCATCATAAATCTGCTCGAACAGACTTATGTGGGACACATCGAGAAACTCTATCGTACGGAAGAAGTCAAGCAGAAGACGATGAGATTCCTGCATGATGAGTTCGATTATCTGCGTTCCTTCACGAAGGTTCACTTCACAAGTTTCGAGGAGAAGGTCATCTTGGCTCAAGGCGAGATTATCAGCACCAACATGGTTGCCAACTATCTGCAGGAATGTGGGGTCAAGTCTTTGCTCATCAATGCACTCGACATCATCCGTACAGACAAGAATGGCGAGCCCGACATGAACTATATAAAGGAAAAGATAACGAAGGTTCTCGAGGCTCATCCCGACTATCAAATCTACTTGACGCAGGGCTTCATCTGCCGTAACGCTTATGGCGAGATAGATAATCTGCTGCGTGGTGGTAGCGATTATACTGCCTGCCTTGTTGGTGCTGCTGTTCAGGCTGAGGAGATTCAGATTTGGACGGACATCGACGGCATGCACAATAATGACCCTCGTTTCGTGGAACATACGGAACCTGTCCGTCAGTTGTACTTCGAGGAGGCAGCCGAACTTGCTTACTTTGGCGCGAAGATATTGCATCCGACCTGCATTCAGCCAGCCAAGTTCGCTCGTGTTCCGGTTCGACTCAAAAACACGATGGACCCCAAAGCTCCAGGTACAATCATCAACAACGACTTCCAACGTGGTGTCATTAAGGCAGTTGCAGCTCGAGACGGCAACATCTGTATCCAGATAAACAGCAGCCGAATGCTCCTCGCTTATGGTTTCTTGCGTAAGGTTTTCGAAATCTTCGAGACCTACAAGACCAGTATCGATATGGTCTGCACAAGTGAGGTGGGCGTCAGCGTGACGATTGACAACCGCCATCATCTCGAGGATATCGTGAACGAACTGAAGAAGTATGGAACCGTTGCGGTTGAGGAAGATATGTGCATCATCTGTGTCGTAGGTGACCTCGCAAGCGATAATGTCGGTTTCGAAGCAATTGCTTGTCAGGCGTTGAAGAACATTCCTGTCCGCATGATCAGCTATGGAGGTTCGCCTCACAACATTTCGTTCGTGGTTAAGGCCGAGGATAAGAAGCGTACTTTGCAAGCTTTGAGCGATACACTTTTTAAATAAAGATATGACAAAAAGATTGTTACAGGATCAGAAGGAGCGTTTCGAATCGCTCAAGACGCCCTTCTATTATTACGATACAGACTTGCTTGCCGAGACGCTTTCTGCAATCAAAAGCGAGACAGACAAGCACGAGGGTTGGCATCTTCACTATGCTGTGAAGGCTTGTGCCAATCCCAAAGTACTCCGACAGATACAGCAAGCCGGCTTTGGAGCCGATTGCGTGAGTGGTGGCGAGATACGGACTTGCTTGGAGAATGGTTTTCCTGCCGACGAGATTGTCTTCGCTGGAGTAGGTAAAGCGGACTGGGAAATCGAGCTGGCCCTTGAGGCTGGCATTCAGTATTTCAATGTCGAAAGCATTCCTGAGCTTGAGGTTATTGCTGAGATTGCCTCGCGAATGAACAAGATTGCAAACGTCAGCTTCCGCATCAATCCTGATGTTGGAGCCCATACGCACTCGCATATCACGACGGGTCTGGCAGAGAACAAGTTCGGCATAGCCAAGGAAGATATGCTTCACGTCATCCAAGTTGCCAAGAGTTTGCCAAGCGTTCGTTTCGTGGGACTGCATTTCCATATTGGCAGCCAAATTCTTCAGATGGACGACTTCGAGGCTTTGTGTTATCGCATAAATGAGCTGCAGGACCAACTGGAAGCGGCAGGCATTACTGAAGTCCACAATATTAATGTTGGCGGAGGCTTGGGTATCAATTATGATAACCCTGATGAGGCTCCGATTCCTGACTTCAAGTCGTACTTTGAGACCTATGCCAAACACTTGAAACTCCGTCCAGGCCAGCGTCTTCACTTCGAGCTTGGAAGGGCTGTGGTAGGGCAATGTGGCTCGCTTATAACCCGATGTCTCTATATTAAACAGGCCAAAGAAAAGCAGTTTGTTATCGTAGATGCGGGAATGACCGAGTTGATGCGACCTGCTCTTTATGGGGCTAAGCATCACATTCAAAACCTTTCTGTCGGACAACAGACAACAGACAACGGACAAGAGACTCTCTTTAAGTACGACATAGTCGGTCCTATCTGCGAAAGCAGCGACACGTTTGCAAGGGATTTCACACTTCCTGAGACTCGTCGAGGCGACCTTCTTGCCATTCGTTCGGCAGGAGCTTATGGCGAAACGATGGCCAGTCAGTACAATTGTCGCGAGTTGCCCAAAGCCTACACAACAGCGGACATGTAACTATGAACTAAGGACTATGAACTATGAACTCGCAGAGCGTTAGCATCATTGTCACTTGTGGGGAGCAGCAGACCCAACTCAGAGAGCTTCTGCCCAGCCTTCTTTCCCTTCGATATGGGGGCGAGTACGAGGTGATTGTGGTCGATAAGATGCACGACAAAGACCTCGAAGAGTGGCTCGAGGATATGGAAGTCCAGCATTCGTGCCTCAACCATACATTCTGTCCCGCGAGTTCAAGAGGCCTTGATATTCAGCGACTTGCACTCACTTTGGGCGCCAAGGCTGCCAATTATGAGTGGCTTGTCATCCTGCCTGTCGATGTGAAATTGCCGAGCGAGGACTGGCTTTTGGATCTTTCGAAGTGTTGTGGCGAAGAAGTTGGTGTTGTAATAGGCCTGACAAAGCGCAAGAGCCGTTGGAGCTGGTTCAGGAACATTTTCCGTCGTCCCTTTTCCATCTTCAATCCCACCTCTTCCGTCATTCTTTGCAAGCGCAACATCCTGTTCCAATCTAAACCCCTAAAATTGTCTAATTGCCATATCGTAAAATTGTAAAATGCAGTCCATTCCCTTCATAGCATGGTGCCTCGAGCACTTGAACTACTGGGTCATCACACTTTTGATGGCTATCGAGAGCAGTTTCATTCCATTCCCTAGCGAGGTGGTTGTGCCTCCTGCAGCCTACAAAGCTGCTACGACAGGCGAGTTGAACGTGTTCCTTGTTGTCGTTTTCGCCACGCTTGGAGCCATCATCGGGGCTTTGGTGAATTATGGCTTGGCACGTTATTTGGGCCGACCTCTCGTGTATCGTTTTGCAGAGAGCCGTTTCGGTCATATGTGCTTGATTGACAGCAAGAAAGTGGAGAATGCGGAACGTTATTTCGACGAGCATGGAGCTGTAGGAACTTTCTTTGGCCGTCTGGTCCCGGCAGTCAGGCAGCTCATCTCGATTCCTGCAGGTTTGGCCAGGATGGGTCTGGGCCGTTTCGTGCTTTACACAACTCTTGGAGCAGGCCTGTGGAACTCTATCCTTGCAGGTATGGGCTGGTACATCGGACATTATTACAGCGGTCAACTCGAAGAGAAGGTTGCACAGTACAGTGGAGAGCTGAAGATAGCAATGCTTTTCCTAGGTGTCGCAGTCGTGCTTTACCTTGCTTATAAGGGCGTAAAGAAATAATGCCTGATTCTGCTCCGACAGAAAACTTCGGAAAACACAGGTCCCCCTCTCGGCGATTCGGGAGGGGGACTTTCATATTCTGTGAAGTGGCTCTTAAAAACATCACGTAGTTAAAACGCTAACGTCACACTAGTAAATTGCTAACGTCACACTAGTAAATTGCAAACGTCACACTAGTAAATCGCCAACGTCACACTAGTAAATTGCAAACGTCACACTAGTAAATTGCAAACGTCACGTGTGATGTTCGCCTACGTCACGTGTGTCTATTTCTTGCTGCTCTCTTTCTCTGCTATTCTTTCGAGCGTCTGATAGACTTGCATGAGGCCTCTCGGAACATGGAAACAGCCTTTCCACTTGCCGCCTTTAAGCGTGAGCAGAACCTCACCTCGGCGATTCAGGTAGCCGAACCATTCTGGATATTCCGGGTCCATAAAGTGGCTCCACACATACTCGTGGACCTTCATGAACCAATCCAAGCATTCTTGCTTGCCTGTCAGCTCATAGCCTTTAATCATCGTGATAAGTGTCTCGATGTGAACCCACCAAAGCTTCTGGTCCCATTCGAGTTGCTGCAAGGGTCTTCCCAGTCTGTCCATGAAGTAGAAGATGCCGCCGTACTGCTTGTCCCAACCGTACTCAGCCTCACGAAGGGCGATATGAACGGCTTTGTCGATAAGGTCTTGACGACCGAGCCGCTTGCCGAGGTCCATGATGAACCACATGGCTTCGATGGCGTGACCAGGGTTGAGGAGGCGTCCTTCGTGGCAATCAACCAGCTTTCCGTCCTTGCTTACATGTTCTACAACAAGGTCCAACTCTGGGCGATAGAATACATCCAAAACTTCGTGCAGACAGATGTCTATGGTCTCTTGAAGGAAATCTGGTTCCAATAAATCCTCAATCTCCAGGGCGACATTACAGAGAATCATGGGCAGGGCGAAGTCCTTGAGAGCTCGAGCGCCCTGAGCCGCCTTGCTCCAACGGCCTTTGGGATTGTTCCGCTTCGCAAGCACGATGTCGAAAGTCTTCTTGGCGATGTCGGCATATTCCTGGATGCCAGTCGCCTTGTAGAGCTGACCGAAGGCAATCACGGCAAATGTGTATGAGAAGATATTGTAGGGTTCAACAAGCGGACGGCCTTCTCTGTCGAGCGAGAAGTACCAGTTCAGCTGGCCGTCGTGCCCGTACTTCTTCAGAAACTCGGCACCCTGAATAGCCGCATCCAGCCATTCCTGCTTCTTCTCCACTTTATTGTAAAGCGTTGCCAACATCCACACCTCGCGGCCTTGCAGCCAGATGAACTTGTCGGTGTCGTAGACCTCACCATTTCGTTCGATACATGTGAAGTACCCACCGAACTCTTTGTCTATACTGTTCTCCATCCAGAAGGGCATCACCCTGTCCAGCAGCTCGCTCTTGTACTGAGCGGCAAGAAGGTAAAAGTCAACAGCCCCCTCCCCGCTCCCCCTTTGGGGGAGTGCCTGGGTAGAAGCCTGATTATTGGTCTTATTCATAGGATATAGTTTTTAATGGTTTCTAATACATTATCTAATTTAGTGAATATGTCTTCGTTTGCAAACCGGATTACGCGAAAGCCTAACCTCTCTATCTCGTCTGTTCGCAACTTGTCATGATATTGCTGACGTATGTCGTCATGATATTCTCCGTCAACTTCAACAACCAATCGTGCTGGCAGGCAAACGAAGTCTGCTATGTTGCTGGCAATAATATGTTGTCTTCTGAAAGGTTTGCCGAGCTTTTCCTGTTTTAGACAGAGCCACAATATGCGTTCTGCATCAGTTGGCAGATTCCTCATCCTCTTTGCATGCTCCTTTAGAATAGGATAAAGAGCAGGGTCAGAGGAGCAGTAGTTCGCTTTATGTCTGTCAAACTTTGTCATGATCAGATGCTTTGGAGCACTCCCCCAAAGGGGGAGCGGGGAGGGGGCTGACTGCTAATGCCACCAATACACTTACCACAATCCCTGTTGCTCCGAAGAGGAAGAAGTTGACGTCCGTGTAGAGGTACATGAGGAAGACGACCAGTTCGCCTGCTATGAAGCCAGTCAGGGCGGCTCGTCCCTTGATGCGCGGGAAGAAGACTGCCATGACGAAGAGACCTCCGAGGCCGCTCGTCAGCAGTCCGAGGATGGTGTTGAAGTAGTCGAGCAGGGAGGCGATGTCCCATGTGGCCATCAATAAAGCGATTCCGAGACCCATCAGTCCGCTGACGATACACGTCCAACGGGCTACACGAAGAAGCGTCGAGTCCTTGATTGAGGGACGGAACCGCTGGATGAAGTCCACGCTAAAGGCCGTCGAGACGGAGTTGATGTTGCTCGATATCGTGCTCATCGTGGCGGCAAAGATGGCGGCAATCAACAGTCCGGCTACGCCTGCGGGCATTTGGCTCATCATGAAGTACGGGAAGATGGCATCACCTTGCTGCATTGTGATGTCGAGGCTCGATGGGTGCGTCTTGTAGAACGTGTAGAGACCCGTGCCGATGAAGTAGAAGGCGACGGAGATGAAGACGCTCATGAAGCCGTTTAACGCTGGATAACGGTCTGGTCCGAAGTGTAGGAGATGAGGTTGTTGGCTATGCCGCCGCCGATGATGGCTACCCAGAAGGTGACTCTTCGATAGTCCATACTCCAGATGAAGAGCCGCATCTTGTCGTTATCGACTGCCAGATTCCATGCTCCCGAGAAGCCGCCTTCGGTGTTGCCCCACAGATAAAGGGCGGCAAAGATAGCACCACCGACCAGGATGCAGCCTTGCACGACGTCGCCCCAGATGACCGCTTCCACACCGCCCATCGTGCAATAGACGATGGTGACGAGTCCCATCAGGATGATGCAAAGGTAGATGTCGATACCCGTGACAGCGGTCAGAGCCAGCGAAGGCAGGTACATCACGAGTGCCATACGCGCCACCATGAAGATACAGAACAGCGTGGAAGCCATCATGCGAGTGGCGAGGTTGAAGCGCTCTTCGAGTATCGCGTAGGCAGATGCCGCTTTGAGTCGGCGGAAGTAGGGTAGG
>CACZBC010000021.1 GCA_902779315.1 uncultured Bacteroidales bacterium
GATGTGCTTGCAAAAATCGTCCAGATCGAGGACTTCGTGAACTTGTGCTGCGCCGTAGGCCTTGGTGGAATAGGTCTGTTCGGTCTTCTTCGTGCCTGGTTTGCACGACATGATTGCGATACTGTAATTAATCATAGTTGGTTAGTTTTTTTAGTTTTTGGTTTGTTAGTAATTAGGTTAATTCTCTCTAGTGTGACGATTGCGTTTGTCACGTTTGACATTTGCATTTGTCTAGTGTGACGATTGCGATTGTCGCGTGTGTCATCCGGATTGACGATACAAAGTTACAACCTTTTCAAGGCGCGTTGATGGTCTTTGGCGGGCATTGGAAGTCTTGGGTGGTTATTGGTGGTTATTGGTGGAAAAAGCGGGGCGAAAACTTGCATAAGTCACGGAAATTTAGTAACTTTTGTAGCATGAAAGCGATGTATAAATACGAACTGGCAGAAGCCGCTGGAGTGAGCGCAAACACCTTCCGTCGTTGGCTCAACGAGAACACACAAAACCTTGCCCGATTTGGCGTGAAGAAGCGCAGCCAAATGCTGCCACCAAGGGCAGTGCAGTGGGTGTGCCATGAATATGGCATCAATTTGTAGTTGTCACAAAATCACAAATGTCACAAGCGAAAAAAAGAGATGTGCGGTTTCCTATTATATAATTAAGGAAATATTAATTACTTATTATTATAATAATATATAGTCTTCGCTCCTTTCTCAAATTTAGTTGTGATTTTTGTGATTTTTGTGATTTTTTCGTGGATGTTGGGCGGCAGAAGGTGCTTGAAAGTTTCGCAGCCACATAAAAAGCCTCCATTTCGACAGGCATTTGAAGCGGACGGAAAATTGCGCTGTTTCCACACCTTTTTCATGCCAAAAAGAATTGCCCGTCTCAGGACGAAATCCAGAACCCCCGAAAAACCCCTCTCTTTTGCCCCAAAATCGCTTCAAATGTCTCCGACGTATATTTGTACCACCGAAGCAAAAACTTGCGCTCTACGGTGCCTTAAAATGAGCCGTTAAAATTCAAAGAATTTTACCCCTCCGAAAACCATAGTGAGATTTATGCCTAGAGCTTTACACTTCACACCTTATTTCCACAAAATCACAAAATCACAAAAATCACAGGGGTTTTTGACACATAAAGAAAGCCCCTCCCTTTTGCCGGGGAGAGGCTTTCATGTCGCTTTGGTTTTATCTGTCTGTTAGAAGCCGAGCTTCTGGCGGATGTCGGAGGGAACGGCGTTCTTGTTGATGACGATGTTCATGGTCTTGTAGGCGGCATAGGCTGGGCTGACGTACCAGAAGCCTTTGTAGGGACCGCTCTCGCCCCACGAGTTCTTCATCATGAAGTATTCCTTGCCGAACTGGTCCTTGGCCAGGCCGTAGATCTGCATGCCGTGGTCGTCGGTGGTCTCCCAGTTGTCGTAGGCCTCCTGACGCATCTCGGGCGTGATTTCCTTCTCGGCATTGGCCTTGACGATTTCCACTTTCTCGGAGACTGCCTCGCCCGTCCAGCGTGCCTGGTCGCTGCCTACGCCTGCCTTGAACTTGGTGTCGGGCACCATGGCCACGCTCTTGTTCTTGCCTGTGCGGCGGCTGAATCCGTCCTCGCTGACGTCTGCGCCCCAAGCGAAGGTCCAGCCGTTCTTGACGCTCTCGAACATGACGCGCATGAAGTCGTCGAGAGGCAGATTGTACGAGCTTGCCCAGCGCCAGTTGTCCTCGATCTCGAGGATGAAGGTGCTCCAGTAGGGATGGTGTGTGTAGCTGGTCAGGCTGACATAGTCGTTGGGGTCGAGCTTGAGGTAGTCCTTGACGAAGCTCTGGGGTGTGTAGCGCACGCCTTTGTACTCGAACTCTTCGGGGCACTTGCCGAAGTAGCCGTCGAGCATGCTCTGCAGGGCGCCCTTCCATGCCTTGGGATAGATTTTCTTGGCTCCGCTCTTCGAGATGCTCTGCAGGTAGGCGGTCATCGGGGGGAAGAGCTGGCCGAAGTTGAAGAGGGAGTCGCCGTACTCTGTGATGGGATAAGGCATGATGCCTTCGGGAATGAGGCCGTAGTGCTCCATGCAATAGAGTGCGTCCTCGAAGCTTCCACCTTGGCTGAAACTTGCGTCACCATGGGTGCGGACGTGCTTGTCGGCACGGTCCACATAGGTCTTGCTGATGAGGAACGATTCGCAGAGGTCGAGGTCGTCCTTCAGGGCAGGGTTCTTCTTGATGGCTTCGCTCTCCAGGAATGCGAGAGAGGAATAGGCCCAGCAAGTTCCGCTGCTGTTCTGGTTCTTGATGCTTGTTACGGGATGTTCGATGATGGTTGTGAAGATGAGGGAGTCGTTGTCCTTCTTCTCCTTCTTGTCCTTTGCAGCAGCGGGCATGATGAGCAGAGCTGCGGCTGCGAGTGCGATGATTTTTTTCATTTTGGATTTTTTATTTATAGATTTTGAATTTCGTCAAGATGATAGGGGATGCGCTTTTCGCCCAGATATCGGCAACCGTCCTTCGTGATGAGGATGTCGTCCTCGATGCGGATGCCGCCAAAGTCCTTGTAGGTCTCGAGAAGGTCGAAGTTGAGGAACTCCCGGCAATGGCCCGTAGAGCGCCAATCGTCGATGAGGGCTGGGATGAAGTAGATGCCGGGCTCATCTGTCATGACAAAGCCTTCCTGCAAGCGACGGCCACAACGCAGGCAATTCGTTCCGAACTGCTCCAGATTGGGGCGTACCTCATCGTCGAAGCCGACATAGGTCTGTCCGAGGCCTTCCATATCGTGGACGTCCATGCCCATCATGTGCCCCAGTCCGTGAGGCATGAACATGGCATGAGCTCCAGCCCGAACGGCTTCGTCGGTGTCGCCTTTCATGAGGCCAAGTTCCTTGAGGCGCTCGGTCATTAAGCGGCAAACGCCAAAGTGCACGTCCCACCATTTTACGCCGGGTTTGGCAATGGTGAGAGCGAAGTCGTGACACTCTTCCACGATGCTGTAAATCTCGCGTTGGCGCTGGGTGAAAGTGCCGCTGACAGGCATTGTGCGGGTATTGTCGCTACAATAGTTCTCGTTGGTCTCGGCTCCTGCATCACAGAGGAAAAGGCGTCCTGCTTCGAGAGGACGGGGGCTGGGATAGCCGTGCATAATCTCGCCATGCTGGGTGACGATGGACGGGAAGCTGACCATACAACCCCTGCTGCTTGCAATACCGCTGATTACGCCTGCAATCTCCTGTTCCGTCACACCTGGGCGGCACATCTTCTGGGCCGTTGTATGCATCTCGTAACCGATGGCACAAGCCCGTTCAATCTCGGCTATCTCGCCAGCACTCTTCACGGCTCTCTGGTCCACTACGGCCTTGATGAGCTCCACGCTTGCAGCCTCTCTCTGCTGAGAGGGATGGATGCCCGTCATGTCCATGAGCTGAATCATGGTGTCGTGGCGATAAGGGGGCAGGAAATGGATGCGCTGACCGCTCTGTTTGGCCTTCTTGATGAAGTCCGAGAGGCCCTTCATGGGCAAGGTCTTGGCGATTCCGGTCTCGGCAGCCATATCGGCTACGCTGTCCACAGAACCGAACCAGACGATGTCCTCGATGTCTATGTCGTCGCCTACAAGGTACTCCTGGTCGTTATCCACATCGATAACGCCAGCCAAGCCCTCGCGATGAAGCCCGAAGAAATAGAGGAACGAGCTGTCCTGGCGAAAACGATAGACGTTGCTGGGATAGTTGGCAGGCGAGTCGTTGTTGCCCATCAGCAAGATGACTCCCGAACCGATCCGCTCGCGGAGTAGCCTTCTGCGCTCAATATATGTCTGTTTGTCGAATAGCATAGATTATTGTTGTTTTAAATGGGTTGTAACCAACTGGATGATGTCGAGCGTCATCGTGTCGCAGGCAAAGACGGCATTCAGGCCCTGTTCCTCTTGGGCAGGATCGCCCACATAATCGTCCCAACGCTGCCAACGGACATGCTTCGGCTGGGCATAACCGCCCCAAGCCCAGAAGCAGCAGCCCTGCAACTTGCCCTCGTCCATCAGACCGAAGACATAGGCATAGTAGATGTCACGACCTTGAGTGGGCGAGCCCGGCTCTATGCGATATCCGTCGCGAGGATAGCCGAACTCCTCCAGAACCATCGGTTTGTTCAGGTCCTTCACAATGTCCCAGCACTGCTCCATATAGGCACGCGTTTTGCGGGCTGCATGGGGGACGCTGTCCAAAGTGGAGGCCTCGCCATTCCCTGCCAAACCCACTTCCAACGGACCGCTGGCCGGACCGAGCCAATGCCAGTTGTAGGGCCAGATGTGGATGCAGACATAGTCTATCTCGGGGAAAGCATGGATCTGATGGAAGAGGTCGGGGTCGTACTCGCAACCTTCCAGACCTTCGCTGCCGGTCGTAACCAAATGGTTGCCGTCGAGGCTCTTGATGAGCTTGGCCTGTGCCTCAACCCACTGGGCGAAACAAGCCTTCGTCACAGAGTCGCGGGCAAAAGCACGAGGCTCGTTGGCAAGCTCCCAAGCCATGATGGCCGGTGACTCGCTATAGGGCTTTCCGGTAACGGTATTGGTGCGGGACACTATGTGGCGGACATGACGCTCGGCCATGGCCTTGGCACTATCATTCTTGACGAACTGGCAATGGTAGTTCTGAGCGATGGTCCAGTCCGACCAGTCGGGCACAGGACCGCAGCCTGCCCATTCCAGATAGGCACCATATCCCCCACTCCATTCCCAAGCATTGTTCAGGAAGAGAACTGCCGTCATCTCGCGTTTCTCGAGCTCCGCAATCAGGTAGTCGAGACCCTGGAGAATGGTGTCGTTATAGACGCCGGGCTCGGGCTGGAGAACAGGAACGACGTGGGAAGCCACCGTATCGGGACCTTCGCCACCAACCAGGACACGCACATTTGTGATGCCCACTTCCTGCATCAGGTCGAGCTCTTTCTGCAGCCTGTCACGGTCACCACCCTGACCTTCGCTGGCCAGGACTGCGCCATACCAGAAGTTTGTGCCGACGAACTTGTACTCTTTGTCGCCACGATAGAATTTTCCGTCGCGGGTCGTCACAAAATTACCGCTGTGTTGTTGAACTTTTTCACTGCAGGAAATGAACAACACTACAGCAAGCAATGTGAGAAGAGACTGGAGGTGTTTCATAACTATGAACTATAAAAATTTAGATGATGATTTTGCTCTTGTGGTAGTTGTCGCGGAAAGCAGTCGGCGAGCAACCCTTCTTCTTCTTGAAGATGCGGTTGAAGTTGCTGATGTTGTTGAAGCCGCAACTGTAGCAAATCTCTGCCACGCTGGTATGTGTGTCGACAAGCAAACGGGCGGCATAGCCCAGACGAATGTCGATGATGTAGTCGCTCACAGTCTTGCCCGTACGGGTACGGAAGAAACGCGAGAAAGCGGCGGGAGTCATGCCTGCAATATCAGCCAAAGTCTTCAGTCGGATTTCCCTCTTGAAGTTCTGGTCGATATGCTCTTCGACAGCACGAACGCGACGGCTTTCGGGTGTGTTCTTGACATTGGCAAACGATTTGCTGGCCAGCAAATGGTAGTTATCCTGAAGAGAGAGCTCGTAGAGAATCTCGAGCAGAGAAAGCATGCGATAGAAGCCGGGCTGAGCCGAAGTGATGTTCGTGATCTTGCCATACAACTCCATAATGGCCGGCAACTCGAAGGCTACGCCTCGCTTGGCATT
Source organism: uncultured Bacteroidales bacterium (assembly GCA_902779315.1). Lineage (GTDB taxonomy): Bacteria > Bacteroidota > Bacteroidia > Bacteroidales > Bacteroidaceae > Physcousia. The sequence goes on from CACZBC010000021.1 coordinate 5,702, forward strand.
CTCGAAAAGGGCACGAAGGCTGCTCAACTGGTTCTTCTGGAGGAACTGCTCACCAAGCAAGTCGGGGGGAAACTGAATGGTGATTTCGTGGATGGAATGGCTCTGGCAATCGTACTGGTCCCACATGTGCTCGAGACCGCTGCCAACAAGCACGAGGTCGTACTTGCCAAGCACCTCGATACTGTCGCCAACAATGCGGCGAGCACCATCGCAATGTTCCACGAAGTTCAACTCCATCTCTTCGTGTTTGTGAAGAGGATAAGTAAATGCGTCTTTGTCACGATCGACCATCAGGAAGCAATCCTTCTCTCCCAATGGCGTGACCTCAGTAATTACTTTGTCAGTCATAGTTTTTAGTTAAACTTTACGATAAATAAAATAGTTTCGGTGTATATATTATTCTTTCGCGCCACAAAATTACACTTTTTTGTCAAAAAACACAAGTTTCGGGCAAAAAAAGAATAGTTTGGATAAAAAAATAATAAAGAAGCATCAGAAGCGCTTCATCACTCCACTGGCAGGACGACCGGCAAGAAGTTCCTGACGCATATAATCCATGTAGGGAGCAACATGATGGAAATAGATTTGATAGCCCGCGCAAAGATAGTTGAGCCCAGGCTCCCCATCGGCCGTCTTCAGGAAACGCAAACGAGGACACTCGCCATGACAAGCCTTGAGCCATTTGCACTCGCGACATTGGCGGGGCAAAGCCTCCTTCTTCAAGCGGCTGAAACGATTCTGTTTCGTGCCATAAAGCATCTGGGGCAAACCATTCGTACGAATGTTGCCAAGTTTGTATTGAGGGAAAACAAAGTGGTCGCAGGAATACACATCGCCATTCTGCTCCATGACGGCTGCATGACCGCATTCCTCGGCATAGACACAAACCCCTGGCTCGGCTCCCATCCATCCGGCCAGCGTGGCATCGAAGAGCTGCACAAAGACCTCGCCGACATCCCTCTTCACCCATTCATCGAAAATGGCACACATGAACCTTCCCCACTCTTCCGGACGAATGCTGAAGGGTGCAACCGGACAATCCTCGTCGAAGAGTTGGGCAAGATGCCGACCGTCGTTATGCTCCTTGATGCGCTCCACAACAGGACTGATCTGCAGGAACTTGCACTTGAGTTCGTCGCGGAAAAAATGATAGAAGGCAAGCGGGTCTTGGGCGTTGTAATGATTGGCCGTCGCCATCGCATTCCACTCCACACCGTATTCATTGAGCATCCTGATGCTCGCCACAACTCTTTCCCAAGTGCCATTACCCTGAGCATCAAGCCGATAGGCATCGTGTTGCTCCTTGGTCCCGTCAATACTGATGCCCACAAGCCAACCCTCGTCATGAAGGAACTGACACCATTCTGGCGTAAGGTAAAGCCCGTTGGTCTGAATACTGTTGCTGATGCGCTTGCCTCGCCCATAATACCTTTGCAGCCGAACTGCCTGCTGATAGAAACTGAGGGGCTTGAGCATCGGTTCGCCACCATGCCAAGTGAAAAGCACATCGGGCATCTGCTGCACACTGATGTAGTCGCGGATGTATTGCTCGAGGAGTTTGTCCGTCATGCCGCCCTTTTGCTTTTCCGAAAGATGCTGCTTCTCCAAATAATAGCAATACTGGCAACGCAGATTACACATCGGACCTGCAGGCTTGGCCATGACATAAAGCGGACGGGCGAAAGGATAGGCGGTGCTCATAGGATTTTCTTTGAAAGATAGCGGACCGGATACCATATTGCGAGCCAACCAACGGCAAGAACCGTGACGAGGACAAGCAAGATGTCGGTCCAGTAGACACTGACGGGATAGGTGTCGATGATGAAACTGCCTTCGCTGTCACCCATCCTCACGATGCCGTACTCTTGCTGAATCCAGCAGAGAACACCACCCAAAACCAAGCCGAGCAAAGCTCCTGCCAGACTGATGATGTGGCCTTCCAGTCGGAAAATGGTGCAAATCTGCGAGTCGGTTGCGCCTAGGCTGCGAAGTGTCTGGATGTCCTGCCGCTTATCAATCATCAGCATCGAGAGCGAGCCGATGATGTTGAAGCAGGCCACCAAAAGAATGAAGGAGAGGAAGAGATAGGAGATGAGCTTCTCGATGCGCATCACCCGGAAGACGTCGTTCTGCTGCTCATAGCGGTCCTCCACCTTGAAGCGCTCGCCCAACTGCGCCTTCAACTGCTCTTTGACCTTATCTGTCTTGAGGCCATCCTTCAGTTTCAGTTCGACCGACGACACCCTGCCCTCCCTGTCGAAAAGCTTTTGGGCAAACTGCAAGCTGGTCAGGATGTAGTTCGCATCGTACTTGGCCTGTCGAACCATGAAAACCACGCCCGGACTTTGCAGTTCATCGTGATTGAAGGAAGACAAGGGATTGCCGATGTTCACACGTTCCCCAGGCTTTGGAGCATAGACTTGAAGCGGGTTCTCGAAGTTGGCGGGAAGTCCGAGTTGCTGAGCCAGTTGGATGCCCAAGATGCCGTACTCCAAAATGTCGGCATGCAGGCAGAAATGCCCTTCGCCATAAAGGATGTCCTCGATGTGGCCTTGCTTCGTGACATTGTCGGTCACGCCCTTGATGGTCACGACTTGCTGCTTGCCACCTTCCACAACGAGGGCCTGCCCTTCCAGTACTGGCGTGTAGACCTCCACCACATCGCTCTTCTTGAGCCACAACAGGTCTTTGTCCTTCGCATCGATGGTCTGCCCGTCTTTTGGCGTGACCAGCAGTTCGGGGTCGAAAGCTGTGAAGAGGTCGGCCACGAGGTCCTGGAAGCCGTTGAAGACGCTCAGCGTGACCACCATAGCCATCGTAGCCACAGCCACTCCGAGCACAGAAATGCCACTGATGATGTTAATGGCATGATGACTCTTCTTGGCGAAAAGGTAACGACGGGCTATAAATAGTTCGAGCCTCCCCCATCCCCTCCAAAAGAGGGGAGAACTGCTTGCAGTCTTCATCCGCTTGCCGGTTTAGTTTTCCCCTCCTTTGGAGGGGCCAGGGGAGGCCTTCAGGAGTTCGTCGATATGTTCCACATAGTCCAGGCTGTCGTCCACAAAGAACTTGAGCTCAGGGATGATGCGGAGCTGTTTGCCGACGCGAGTGCCGAGTTCATAGCGGACCTGTCGCTGGTTCGTGTTGATGTTCTGCACTATCTCCTCGGCTTTCTCGCTTGGGAAGACGCTGAGATAGACGCGGCACACACTCAGGTCGGGACTGATGCGGCAAGCACTGACGCTCACTAGGACGCCCCTCATCGCACTGCTCTGCTTCTGGAAGATGTCGCTCAGTTCCTTCTGGATGAGACGTGCTATTTTGTTCTGTCTGGTTGTTTCCATATTAGTCTTCTTCGCTAAACATTGGGTCCCATGCGGGCAAACGGACGGGTTTCTGTTTCAGCAGATCGAGCACGGATGCCGGGCAATAGCGACGGTTGGCCACTATGCGGAACATGTACTCGCGGAACCATTCGTCGGTCATGATGATGTAGCCGTTTGCGCCGCTGTCCGAGCCCCAGCTGTTCTCCACTTTCCACTTCTTCGCCTTGCCCTGGCCGTCGAGGTCCACAGCCATCAAGGTCATGGCGTGGGTGCTGCCGCTGTCGAAGGTCTGGATGCGCTGCTTCTTGTTCATGCCAAAGGTCGTTCCCAACAGGCTTCCGTAGTCGAAATTCGCCAGGTCGGCTATGCCTGTAGTGCGGTCCAGGAACTTGTTGACGTCGCAGCTGAAATAGATCTGGCTGCTGTCCTTCAGCGAAGCGATGGCGATGCTCTCCAGCTCCTCGATGGGCAGGTTGACATAGAGCCAGTTGTGTCCGTCGTAGACATGGCGGTCGTAGTCAATCTCATAGACCTTGCCAAAGGGGCGGCTGGGGTCGTTCATCAGCATCACATAGTCCTTGTTGAGGTCTTCGCCATCCTCGATGCAATAGGCCTTGAAGAATTCTTGCGGGGTGTAGGACTTGTCCTCCCAAGTGAACTTTGTGGGAGGCACGCCATAAGCCATGACGAGCATGCGATAGACGGTGCCGAGCTGCTCCACCTTGAGCGCCTGCAACTGCTTCTCGCCCATACCTGCCTCACTCTTTTCGCGAAGGGTGATGCCGAACTCGCGCAACTTCCTTTTCAGGTGACCGCAGAACTCGCTGGTACTGTTGCTGACATAGGTTTCGGGCATGATGTCGGCAGGGACGACGCCGTACTTTGTGGCCAGGTCAGCCACGCCGGTGTAGGTGCCGCCGTCGGAGAGCGGATGCTGGAAGAGCCAGCGCACCATCTCGCTGTCGACGGGTTGCTTGCGGGTGTCGATGATGCCCTGCAGGAAGAGATTGCTCTTCTCGAGCTGGTCGTAGAAGAAGAGGTAGCACTGACTGAGGACGAGGTCCTTTGTGCCGAGCTTCTTCATCGCCCTGCCCCTCAGCACATTAAGCCCTGTAAAGAGCCAGCAACGGCCGCTGCTCTTCTGGTCGGTAATGCCCGTGTTCTTAATCTCGATGCCGAAGTGCTTGTCCTTGGCACCGGCATTCTCCTGGTTGATGGCCATCTTCGCGATGCCGACATTGCTGATGGCATTGCGGAGCGCCTTCTCGGCGGGTGTACCGGTATAGCTGCCCTCGAGCTGCTTGAGCACTTCGGGCGTGATGCTCGTCTGTGCGCTTGCCAGCATGCAGAACATCATTGCCAACGTGTAGATAATCGCTTTCTTCATGGTTGTATTTTAGTATTTAATTATTTCGAGTGCAAAGATACAACATTTTTTTCGAATTTCCAAATAATTTGGCAATTATTTTGCATAGCAAAATAAAATTCTTTCATAGGCAGGGTAAAATGCAAAGATGACGTGTGAAGTTGGGCAACTTAGCACGTGAAGTTTGGCATCTTCGCACGTGAAGTTTGGCATCTTAACAGGCCATCTTTGGCATCGTCGCTGGCGCATCTTACAAATCTTACATTTCTTACAAGCGAAAACGAGACAAGCCGGAGCTTTCTTATTTATATATTATATCAATAATTACACTTATTCAACTATAATATATATATAAATGCACCCTTGCTTCTCTCAAAAACAGATGTAAGAAATGTAAGATTTGTAAGACAACTTCGTAAAATTACAAAAATCGCCCATTTCATCGAGAAATTTGGACTTCCTGCACTCCACCAAAACTGCACAAAAGATGCCGGATTTTCGTGCCTAGTACTTCCAGAAATCGTATTTCTGGCGCAATTCTTCCTGCTTTTCGGGCGGCAAAGACTTGAAATAGCCTCGCCAACTGGGGCAGAAATTGATTTGCCAACGCCAAAAACGGCCTATTAACGACTTGGGGTTCTTGTCATACTGTGCACGAAGCTTGCAATTCTCACACGGATACTTCATAATATATAAGGTATAAAGGGGGTTTACTCGCTATAATTGTGGTCAACAACGATGACAACCTGTTTGTTGGGCACCAAAGGCTGGAGTTCGGCGGTAAGTTGGCCAACTCCTATCCACACCTATTTCTCCAGTTGTTCCTCTATCGGCTGTTCCAATTGGGCAGGCTCGGTGGTCGGTTCAAAACGGCCCACGACCTTGCCCTTGCGGTCAATCAGGAACTTCGTGAAGTTCCATTTGATGTCGGGCTTCGATGCGTAATCGGGATCTGCCTTGGTGAACATTTGGTCCAGCAGTTTGGAGAGCGGATGCTCGGGCGCGAAGCCGGCAAAGCCAGCCTGCCTCGTCAGCCATTTGTAGATGGGATGGGCATTCTCGCCGTTCACTTCAATCTTCGACATCAAGGGGAAGGTGACGCCATGATTCAAGCGGCAAAACTCCTCGATTTGCTCGTCGGTACCGGGTTCCTGATGCCCGAACTGGTCGCAAGGGAAACCGACGACGACCAGCCCGCGGTCCTGGTACTTCTGATAGAGGGCTTCCAGTCCGTCGTACTGAGGTGTGAAGCCGCACTTCGAGGCTGTGTTGACAACGAGGAGCACCTTGCCCTTGTAGTCGGCAAAGCTCACCTCCTGGCCCTTGTTCGAGAGGGCGCTGAACTGATAGATAGTGTTTATGGAGTTTGTTTTACAAGATAGCAGGCAAAGAGTGGCTGCTACGATTAGAAATAAAGAATTGTGTCGCATTCTGATGGGTGGTTTTGGTTGTTATGCTTTGCAAAGTTAGGGAAAATGAATCAATTTATTCACATATTTCCACCATTCATATTGCCTTCTTGATAGTTTTTTACTATCTTTGCAAAGAAATAGATACATTTTTATGAGAAAAAGCAATTACGACAAGAAACCCTCGACACACATCGAGGGCAAGATAATAACTGGTTGGGATAACATCGTCGAAACACTTTCGCAGGCATGGGCCGACGAACCGGTATGGGCAATCGACCTATACCCGGGCACTTACGAAGAAGATTTCATCAATGCTTTCGCCAAAACAGGCAGAAGAATCATCAATACACGCTCGCTGATGCGTCCTGAAGAGGAAGTCCACCAACTGACAGAGCGCTTCATGACCGACGATGTGCTGTTCGGATACATGTCGAACATAAGGATGGAAGAATACTTCAGCCCCCTCCCCGCTCCCCCTTTGGGGGAGTGCTCTGGAGGTATCGTCATCATCGGCACAGGCGCAGCCTTCGTCGCCCAAAAATGGTCAATGGTCAATAGTCAATGGTCAATAGCTTACGCCGACATGGCTCGTTGGGAGATTCAGCAGCGCTTCCGCCGCCACGAAGTGAAAGCGCTCGGCATCGACAACCACGAAGACAGCCCTTCTGTGCAATACAAACGCGGCTACTTCAACGATTGGAACATCGTCGACCACTACAAGGACGAACTGATGCAAAACGGCCTGATCCAGTTCTGGATTGACTCGAACCAGCGCAACGAACCCAAGCTGATAACCGACGCCCAAATGCGGCAAGGACTGGAGCGGACGGCTCACAAGCCCTTCCGAGTGGTGCCCTTCTTCGACCCGGCTCCCTGGGGCGGACAATGGATGAAGGAGGTTTGCGACCTTCCTCGCGAAGAACAGAACTATGGCTGGTGCTTCGACTGTGTGCCTGAAGAGAACAGCCTCTATCTGGAAGCAGAAGGAACACTCTTCGAACTGCCTTCGCAAGATGTTGTGCTGGCCCACTGTCGCGAATTGCTTGGCCAGCAAGTCTGGCATCGCTTCGGCAAGAGTTTCCCCATCCGTTTCGACTTCCTCGACACGATGGGTGGCGGCAATCTCAGCCTGCAAGTGCACCCCACAAACGAGTTCGCTCAACGCGAGTTCGGCCTGCCCTACACTCAAGACGAGAGCTACTATCTGCTCGATGCAGCCGACAATGCCGTGGTCTATCTCGGACTGAAAGAAGGCGTTGACAAAGTGCAGATGATTGAGGACCTCAGGGCTGCTCAAAGAGGCGAAATCCTGTTCGATGCGGAAAAGTATGTCAACAAGCTCCCCGCCAAGAAGCACGACCACTACCTCATCCCAGCAGGAACGATTCATTGCTCAGGCCACGACAGCATGGTGCTTGAAATCAGCTCTACCCCCAGCATCTTCACATTCAAGCTTTGGGACTGGGCACGACTCGGCTTGGACGGAAAACCGCGTCCCATCAACGTAGAACGCGGCAAGTTCGTCATCCAATGGGACCGCACCACACCTTTCGTCAAGTCGCAGATTGCCAACCACTTCGAGGTGCTGAGCGACGAGGAAGGCATCAAAGAGGAGCGGACTGGCCTGCATCCCAACGAGTTCATCGAGACACGAAGGCACACCTTCACTCGTCCTGTTGAGCACAACACAAATGGCGGCGTGAATGTCCTCAATCTCGTTGATGGCGAGGCAGCCCTCATCGAAAGTCCCGAAGGCAAGTTCGAACCCCTCGAGGTGCACTATGCCGAAACCTTCATCATCCCAGCCTGCATCGGTCGCTACACCATCAAACCCTTGCAAGGGGAATGCATGACAATCAAAGCATACGTAAGACAAACACTATAAAAAACAACTATTATGAGTAAAGACAAGAAAATCGTGCTGACGCTTGATGCAGGCGGAACGAACTTTGTGTTCTCAGCAATTTGCAACAACGAGGAAATCGTAGAACCCGTTCGGCTGAAAGCCGTTACGACCGACACAGAAGGCTGCTTGGCCACTCTGGTACAAGGTTTCACCACCGTCAAGGAGAAACTCGGAGCAGAACCCGTCGCCATCAGTTTCGCTTTCCCCGGTCCTGCCGACTATGCAAGAGGTGTGATTGGCGACCTGCCCAACTTCCCCTCTTTCCGTGGAGGTGTGGCACTTGGTCCGTATTTGGAGAGTGTCTTCAAGATCCCCGTATTCGTGAACAACGACGGCAACCTCTTTGCTTATGGCGAGGCTTTGGCAGGTGCCCTGCCTCGTGTCAATAAGGCCCTCGAGGAAGCTGGTTGTCCGCGTCGCTACAAAAACCTGATTGGCATCACTTTGGGAACAGGTTTCGGTTGTGGCGTGGTAATCGACAAGGTTTTGCTGACTGGCGACAATGGCTGTGGTGGCGATGTTTGGTGTATGCGCAATGGCATGTATCCCTTTGTCATTGCCGAGGAAAGTGTCAGCATTCGTGCCGTCCGCAGAGTGTATGCAGAGATGTCGCACGAAGAGATTGGCGACCTCACTCCCAAGGACATCGGCGACATTGCAAATGGTACTCGGCCAGGCAATGCCAAGGCTGCTCAGGAAAGCTTCCGCCAGCTCGGTCAAGTCTGCGCAGCCGCTCTGGTGAATGTGCTCAATATTGTCGATGGAATCGTGGTTATTGGTGGCGGACTGTCACACAATTCGAAATGGATTCTGCCTGGCATGATGGAGGAGTTCAACCGTCCTGTAGGCACATTCTCAGGCAACCTGCTCCCCACTCTGCAATCTGAAGTTTATAATTTCGAAGACCCGGAACAGCGCACAGCCTTCCTCGAAGACAAGGATGTCTTTGTAGATGTGCCCCACACAGACAAGAAAGTGCTCTACCAAGCCCAGCGCAAAGTGGCTGTTCTGGTGTCCGAACTGGGAGCAAGCAAAGCCATCAATCTGGGCGCTTACAACTTCGCAATCAATCAGATAGGCAAGTAAAGCCCTTCTCAAAAAACATGAACTCATAACCTGGAATTATGAACTATAAGAAGTTAATCCCTGTCATGCTATGCTTCTTCACGATGGGTTTCGTGGATATGGTTGGCATAGCAAGCAACTATGTAAAGGCCGACTTGAATCTCTCCGATTCCATGGCAAACACACTTCCTTCGCTTGTGTTCCTTTGGTTCCTTATCTTCAGCATTCCCACAAGTTTGCTGATGAACAAAATCGGCCGAAAGAACACGGTACTTCTGAGTCTTGTGATGACTTTGGCAGCAATGGTAGTGCCCGTGTTTACCCTCGATTTCACCATGTTGCTCCTGTCCTTCTCACTTTTGGGAATAGGCAATGCCATTATGCAAACCTCGCTCAATCCATTGGTTGACAGTGTGATGAAAGGAGGCGCATCAGCCAGCACCCTGACTTTTGGGCAGTTCATCAAGAGTATCGCATCGTTTCTGGCTCCCATCATCGCTTCTTGGGGTGCCACCACAAATGCTTTCGGCCTGGGTTGGCAAGCACTCTATCCTATTTATTTAGGCATCGGAGTGGTGGCAACATTGCTACTTTTCGGCACTCGTATCAATGAGGAGCCAGTCATCGGCGAGCAGAAATCCGTAGGCGAGCAGTTTGCCGGAGCCTTTGCTTTGCTGGGCAATTCCTTCATCCTGCTTTGCTTTATCGCCATCATCTGTCATGTAGGAATTGACGTTGGAACCAGCGTAACCGCGCCAAAGATACTGATGGAACGGACTGGCATGACACTTAACGATGCCGCTTTCGTCTGCACCATCTACTTCATAGCCAAGGCTGCAGGCAGTTTCTCGGGCAGTTTCATCATGAACTATGTCAAGGACTGGACTTTCCTGCTCATCAGTGTCTTGATGATGGTATTGGCAGCCTTCGGTCTCATCTACGGCCAGAGCACAGCCGTCATCTATGCAAGTGTGGCCTTGATGGGCTATGGCAACGGCAATCCTTTCAGCATCGTCTTTGCAAGAGCTCTGCAAGCTGTTCCCAACAAGAAGAACGAAGTCAGCGGTCTGCTCATTATGGGCATCTTCGGCGGCACAATTTTCCCGCTGCTCATGGGCTTTGCCAGCGATGCAATGGGACAAGTGGGAGCCGTCCTTGTTATGGCTGTCGGCATCCTCTATCTGCTCGGCTTCTGGCTTCAAGGCAGGAAAGCTTGAAAACGTCACACTTTATGATTGGCAACGACACACGTTAAGTTTGCCAACGACACACGTCAAGTTTGCGATTTAACTACGTCATGTTTTAGGAATAGGAAAGGGGCAGCCTCACGGTTGCCCCTTTCTGTCGTTAGATTAGTCGTTTTGAGAGAATTGATTGTTTTAATAAGCAATATCTAAAAGAAGAAATTATTATCTTGGAAGTGTATTGATTGTATCAATCGGTTGTTTCGTAAGTTCGGCCGACTGTTGTTCTGGCTGACCGATAGTGATTTGCTGCAAGCTGTCGGCTGCAATACTCTCTGCCATTTGCTGGCTGTCTGCAATGTCTTCGTCTTCGGAGAAACTCTGATGAGCTGCATTGCCGATAGTCAGGAGAATTGCGATAAGGCCGGCTGCTCTGTAGAAAGGACGAAGACGGCGCATAAAGGTTAGGCGGCGAGCCTTGCAGACATGAACTGGAGTTTCCTCTCCAACCAACTGAAGCATCTTGTCGGCAAAATCTTTGTCCAGATGTTCTTCTGCCATTTCGTCTTGCTCATTGAAGAACTGACGATAAGGGAGCAGACTTGCCGGCACATCTTCCTGACGGAAGAAATTGCGCAGAATGGCTTCCTCTTCAAGCGTCGTCTGGCATTCCCAGTAGCGCTCCAGCAGTTGTTCTATGTATTTATAGTCCATATACGTTCTTTTATCTTTGTTCGGGCCCGATGCAGATAGACTTTCACTTGTGTCTCGCTGATGTCGAGCGTCTGTGCTATCTCCTGGTAAGTTTTGCCTTCGATGTCTCGCAGCAACATGATGGTTCGCTGCACTTCGGGCAAGTCATCCATGAGACGATTCACGAGAGAGATTTGTTCGTTAGCCTCCAGTTGTTCTTGAGGTGTCTGGCTGCTGAAATGTGCCATTTCATCGAGCTTTTCGGTGTTGCGGCCGGTTCGCTTCATGACATCGAGAGCCCTGTTCCTGCAAGTCGCGATTGCGAAAGCTTCGAGGTTGTTTATCTGCTCCCATTCTTCGCGATGCTCCCACACCTTCAAGAGTGTGTCCTGCACCACATCTTCGGCCTCTGCCCTGTTCATTGTAATGCGGAAAGCGAGTCGGAAGAGCTTGTCGCTCAACGGCAAAACGGTGGTTCGGAAGCTGATGTTTTCCATCTCTCTATTTATGAAGACGATTCAGGGCTGCAAATGTTACAGCCCTGAGTAAAAAATTTTTATTTTATTGTTGTTCCTCTCGAGCCGTCGATGTTATCAGAGTGGGTGATAACGACTTGCCGCACCCCTTTGTGAATGGCATCGAAAGCATTCTCTATCTTCGGAATCATGCCGCCAGCAATGACACCTTGAGCAATAAGTTTGCTTGCCTCTTGCTCGTCTATGAGAGGGATGACGCTATTGTCGTCGTTGGCATCGCGAAGCACTCCAGCCTTCTCAAAACAAAAGGTAAGCGTAACTTCATAATGCTCGGCAAGGGCTTGTGCGACAGACGAAGCAATGGTATCGGCATTGGTATTGAGGATGTGACCTTCGCCATCATGAGTCAAAGGAGCAACGACTGGCACGATTCCGCTTTCGATAAGCGAGGCAAGGAACTGAGCATCAACCTTGTCGACATCACCCACAAAGCCGAAGTCCACCATTTGTTCTGTTCCGTCGTCCATCTTGACAAGTTTGGGCGGACGTTTATGACTACGGATAACATCGCCATCGACACCAGTCAAACCGACTGCTTTCACGCCCTTCGTCTGCAAACCTGCCACGATATTCTTGTTAACCAAGCCGCCATAAACCATCGTCACGACCTCGAGCATCTTGGCATCCGTTATGCGACGACCGCCAACCATTCGGCTCTCAATGCCGAGGCTGGTTGCCATAGAAGTTGCCAATCGGCCGCCACCATGCACAAGCACTTTGCGGCCTTCCATTTCAGCAAACTGATTCAACAACGAAGCAAGCGAAGCGGCATCTTCCACCACTCCACCTCCTACCTTTATTATATTGAGTGTTTCTTTCATCTTCTTTAGTTCGCACTTCTGTATTTGTCCTCGTCCTTGTCTTCGAGCATTGAGAGGTAACTAATGAAGCGGCTCTCGGCAATACTCCCTTCTGCAACGGCTTCCAACACAGCGCAACCAGGTTCGTGAGTATGGGTACAATTGCCGAAACGGCAATCAGCCGAAGTCCTGAATATCTCGCGGAAGTAGTGCGACACTTCTTCGCGCTCCATATCGAATGTGCCGAAGCCCTTTATGCCTGGAGTATCGATCAATGCCCCACCTTGAGGCAGGAAGAACATCTGCGAGAAGGTCGTAGTGTGCATTCCTGAATCGTGAGCCACACTAATTTCTGCCGTCTTCGCTTCCGCTTCAGGAACTAGCAAATTGAGCAAAGTGCTCTTGCCCACACCACTATTGCCGCTAAGCAACGTCGTCTTACCCATAAGTTCTGCTTGCAACTCGTCGATGCCATTGCCCTTTTCTGCAGAACAAGTCAGACAAGTATAGCCGATGTTTCGATAGAGGGCGACAAGTTCATTCATCTGGCCCAACTCGTCCTCATCATAGAGATCAGTCTTGTTGAAGATAAGGAGGACAGGAACTCGATAAGCTTCTGCGCTTGCCAGAAAGCGGTCAATGAAAGTTGTGCTTGTTTCAGGATGTGCAATCGTGACGACAAGAGCCGCCATGTCGACATTTGCGGCTATGATGTGGCTTTGCTTCGAGAGGTTGGAGGCCTTGCGAATGATGTAGTTGCGACGGTCCTCGATGTCCTCAATCAAAGCAGTTTGCCCGTCAGGACTTGGGGTAATAGTCACCACGTCGCCTACAGCAACAGGATTCGTGCTCCTGATGCCCTTTAAGCGAAACGTTCCCTTGACTTTGCAATCGAACAAACGGCCATCGTCTGTCTTGACGGTGTACCAGCTTCCTGTATTCCTGACAATGAGGCCGCGCATCAAACGGTCATGATTTCCTTCTCCTTGGCAGCAAGCAGCTCGTCCACCTTCTTGATGAACTTGTCGTGCATCTTCTGCATGTCGGCTTCAGCATCCTTTTCCAGGTCTTCAGAGAGGCCTTCCTTAATGCTCTTCTTGAGCTTCTCGATAATCTCTCGACGAGTATTGCGGATGCTCACTTTTGCCTGTTCGCCTTCCTTGCCACACTGCTTGGCAAGCTGTTTACGACGCTCCTCTGTCAAAGGAGGAATGCCCAAGCGGATGATCTCGCCGTTGTTTTCAGGAGTGATGCCGACGTTGCTGTCCATGATGGCCTTCTCGATGGGACGGAACATGCTCTTGTCCCAAGGCTTGATGGCAATGGTACGAGCGTCTGGAGTGTTGATTGCTGCAACCTGATTCAAAGGCACCATGCTGCCATAACTGTCAACACGAATGCCGTCCAGAATCTTCACGTTAGCTTTGCCTGCACGAATATGTGCCAATGCTTCCTCGAGGTACAACACGGCCTCTTCCATCTTTTCCTCAGCCTTGCCAAGGATTTCTTTTACTTCTACCATATTCCTTTCTATTTATTAATATATAATGTACACTAAAGCGCTTTTGTTTAGCAAAAGTAGTGATTTTTTGTTAAAAACACTTAGTTTGGAACTGATATTTGCGTAAAAATGCATATATTTGTCGCGTAGAATGTCAAATAATATGGATATTGATGCTCGCATAGACGAATTACTTGCCAATCTGAAGCCAATCACGTTGGATGAGATGAAGGAGATCCGTCTCATGAATCGCACGGACACTAAGTTCGTGACGAACAAGGAAACCCTTGCCCGTCTTTTGGAGATGGCTCAGGGGAAATACTATGCACAATTCCATTTTGGCGCCAAGATTGCAAGTTACATGACAACCTATTGGGACACTGACGGGCATCTGTTCTATCTGGAGCATCATAACGGCCGTGCACCAAGGCAGAAGGTTCGCGTCAGGACTTATATGGACAGCGACGACACCTTCTTGGAGGTCAAGACGAAGAACAATCACGGCAGGACTAAGAAAAAACGTGTGGCTGTTCCCAGTCAAGAGATAACAGGCGAGAATGGCAACGAAGAGTTCTTGCAGGAGAAAGTGCACCTTGGTTTGGCAGACATCCATCCTACTGTCCGCAACCAGTTCCATCGTATCACCCTTGTCAACTACGGCAAGACTGAACGTCTGACAATTGACTATGACGTGCACTTCCACAACTTCGAGACTGGCAAGGATGCCAATGTCGGACCTCTAGTCATCATCGAACTCAAGCGCGACGGCAACGTCTACAGTCCTGTCCTCGACATCCTTCGCCAACTTCGCATCAAGCCGTTAGGTTTCAGCAAGTATTGCATCGGCTCGGTTCTGACGAACAAAGGCCTCAAACAGAATCGGTTCAAGTTGCGACTGGTCAAGCTAAGCAAGCTGGCAGGACAGAAGTTGCAAGCCATTTAAGAAGAATAAAAACTAAACATCAATTATATGGAATTTCTAAACGACCTTAACTATCAGCTGGGTAATGCGATAGGTTTGACCCTCCTCGACCCCCAGCACTTCATTTCACTGGTGATGCGTTTCGTCATCAACCTTATTGTGGTGACCATTATTGCGCGTTACTTCTACTATCCTCGCAGCCGTCGCCGCGACTATATGTTCATCTTCATCCTGATGTCCCTGAGCATCTTCCTGCTTGTCAGCCTGATGGAAGGTGACGGCATGAATCTTGGAGCTGCGATGGGCCTCTTTGCCATCTTCGGCATTATGCGTTTCCGCACAGAAGCTGTGCCCATCCGCGAGATGACATACCTCTTCATGCTTATTGCCGTGAGCGTCGTCAACGCACTTGGTCGTGCCGAATATCATCCGAAGGCCGACTATTGGGATGGCTTTGGCTTGGTAACCATAGTCTTCGTCAACCTTGTCTTCCTGGGCATGGCATGGCTCTTCGAGAGCAGCAAACTGGTCAGCTCAAGTTGCAGCAAATATATCCTTTACGACAATGTCGCCCTTATTTCTCCTGAGAAAAGGGATGAATTGAAGGCCGATCTGGAGAAGCGCACAGGCTTGAAGATAACACGTATGGAAGTGGGTACTGTCGACTTCCTGAAGGACTCATGCATGATTCGCATCTTCTACGACTATCCTTTCGACCGTGGCAGCAGCATAGAAGGAATGATAAAAATGCCTCGTACATGAAAATACGTCAAACCATACTCGTCCTCTCGTTGCTCTTCGCAATTCCTTTGCTTGCGCAAGAGAACGATGAACTCGGCATCTGGTCGGAGATAGGCATTGAGAAATCCATCACGAAGAGCTGGGATGTCGGACTGGATTTGGAGTATCGCGCACAAAACAAGGCACGCTTCTCCACCAGTCTTGGCACTAGCTACAAGCTGAACAAGTACCTCAAGTTTGGTCTCAGCTACAGTTTCCTCTACTCCGAAAAGAACGCATACAAGGACAAGAGCGAAGGTGAAATCGGCTCAGGCGATTGGACTAAAGGCTACAAACTCATCACCGATGACTGGTATCCTCGCCATCGTTTCAGCGCAGAGGCTACGGGCAGCATCAAGCTTTGGTCGTGGCTCAAGATTTCACTCCGAGAACGTTACCAACTGACTCGCCGCAGAGAAAGGAATGTCAACAGACTTGTCCATCTCGAAAACCACGTGACTGAGATTATCGATTGGGACGAGGACTTCAATCCCATCACAGAGGATCACGTATATATAACAGACAAGACAGAGATAAAGAACTACCCTGCCCTCACGGACCAGGTATTGCGTTCACGCCTCAAACTCGAGTACGACAAGAAGCGCTGCCCCTATTCGCCCTTCGTTTCGGCTGAGTTCCACAACAGCGTCAGCAAGGGTGAAAACATGCTTCTGCAGAAGATTCGCACATCTGCAGGCTGCTCCTACAAGTTCCGCAAGCACAACGAAGTGTCGCTCTCATACACGACAACATTCTACATGTACGACATAGAAGAGGACGCAACCGTGCGTCTCCACGAAAGAAGACACGCCATTTGCCTCGGCTACAAATACAGTTTCTGAACAATAACAAGCATAACAAACATAACAGACTTATGAAGACAAAGTTCTTTCTCGCAGTAATGCTGCTCGCCTTCAGCACAGGAATGATGGCTGACAAGTACCTAACCGTCACCTATAACGGCGCAGAAGAGAGCATTTCACTGCCTCTCGTAAAGAGAATCTTTTTCCAGGATGACTGCATCAAAGTGACAACAACCAACGGAGAGACACACACCTTTGCTCTTTCCAACTTTGAGAAAATCACATTCACCGAATCGGCCGATGCCATCAAGGCTCTGCCCGAGCAGGAAGAGAACCTGACATACAAGGACGGTAAACTCGCAGTCAAAGGTGACGGACTGTTGCGCATCTATGGAATGAGCGGCACTCTCATCTGTATTGCACAAGTCAAGGATGGCGCAAACGTCAGCTTCGACAACCTGCCTGCCGGTGTTTATATCGTCAGCAAGGACGGCAAGACCATCAAGGTCAGGAAGTAACTTGCAACGCCCTCCTAAGGTCATCGCAAAACATCTAGTGTGAAAACCGCAAACGTCAAGTGTGACGTTTGGCATTTTCACGTGTGATGTTTGGCAACGACACTGGGGACGTTTCAAACCATTAAACTGAAACAAGAAAATGAGAAAAACCTATCTCATATTTTCACTCTTGCTCTTCGCCTCCATCATGCAGGCTCAAGAACAGATTCGCGTCTGGAAAGAAGGCGAAAGCAAGCGCTTTACGACCTCGGAAATCCAGTTCTCCGAAGACGGAACAACATTCTCTGTGGCCGATTCCACCTACGATTGCGCCGCTATCGACAGCATCACCGTAGTGCATACAGTTACCGTCACCTTTGATGGAGACACAGCTTATGTCGACCTGGGGCATGCAGCGAATGTTACAGACACCATCAAAGGCGCCCACGTCAACATCGTCAGCACAAACACAAAAAGCGAGTTGGAGTTCGTCCTGCAAGGTGAAAGCACGCATGGCTCGCTGACCTACGACGGACCGCTCAAGTGCAAGTTCTACCTGAACGGACTCAATCTCACGAGCGACGAAGGCGCAGCCATCAACATCCAATGTGGCAAACGCATTGACCTCATCCTGAAAGAAGGCACCGAGAACGTCCTTGTTGACGCGCCTAACGGCGAACAGAAGGGAGCCCTCTACTGCAAAGGACACCTCGAAGTGTCGGGTGGCGGCTCACTTACCGTCTCAGGAAACTCCAGGCACGCAATCGCCACAAAGGAATACATGCAGATAAAGAAGAGCACAGGCAGCATCACAGTCAACAAAGCAGTATCCGACGCCATGCATATCGGCCAGTATTTCCTTATGGAAGGAGGCACGTTGAACATCGGCGGACAAGGTGGAGAAGGCATTCAGGTTGAGACCTTGACGATCATTACAGAAGATAATGACACCATACCAAACCCGGAGAAAGAGGACAACGGCTTGATGTTCATCCGTGGAGGACAACTGAATATCACTGCTGGTGCTCCCACTTCGAAAGCAATTAAAGCCCCAACCGACTTGACAATCAGTGGAGGCACATTTGAAATAGCAGCTTCCGGCCCAGGCACCAAAGGCATCTCTGTCTCTGGGAACATGCTTGTCAATCAGGATGACAACACTACCGTCATAACTGTTCGCGCAACTGGTGGCAGTTATGAAGACGAAAGTGGGGACGATTCTTATTGCTATGGACTCAAGATAAAGGGGAATCTGACTGTTACTGCCGGCAGACTTCAAGTTTCGAACAGAGGCTATGGTTCAAAGGGAGGCAAAGTCGGAGGCACTTGCATTAAGTCTCCTGAAGCTTCCGTGAGTGTTAGCGGACTGACCTGGCAAACTCAATAGAAACAGTATCATACTCATAAACAAAGGGTGCTGGCTTTTGCATGAGCCAACACCCTTTGTTATGTATACCATTTTAGGCTATAGGTCAACTCCTTCCTTGCCGAAGCGCTTCACATCCTCGATGACCTTAAGCAGATACTGACCATATTGATTCTTCAGCATCGGTTGGGCTATCTGGCGCATACGCTCTTCGTCAATCCATCCCCTACGATAGGCTATACCCTCGAGACAACCGACCTTTAAGCCCTGACGCTTCTCGAGAACTTCGATATAGGTTGATGCTTCGGAAAGAGAATCAAAGGTACCTGTATCGAGCCATGCAAAGCCTCTGCCAAGCGTCTGCACCTTCAATTCTCCATCCTCAAGGAAGCGTTGGTTGACAGTCGTAATCTCGTATTCTCCTCTTGCACTTGGCTTGATGTTCTTTGCCACTTTAACCACCTTGTTGGGATAGAAGTAAAGACCTACAACAGCATAGTTGCTCTTTGGATTAGACGGCTTTTCTTCGATGGAAAGGCAGTTCCCTTGCTTGTCGAACTCTGCCACTCCATAGCGTTCTGGATCGTTTACCCAATATCCGAATACAGTTGCCTTCTTTTCTTCTTCTGCAGTTCGAACGGCTTCCTTCAGCATTTCACTGAAGCCATTACCTTGGAAGATATTGTCTCCAAGCACCAAGCAGGCACAATCGTCCCCAATGAAATCCGCTCCAATGGTAAAGGCTTGTGCCAATCCATCTGGCGAAGGCTGTTCGGCATACACGAAATGAACGCCATAATCACTGCCGTCACCAAGTAAACGTTTGAAGCCTAGCAGGTCGAAAGGCGTAGAGATAATCAGTATCTCGCGTATCCCTGCCTGCATAAGCACGCTGATGGGATAGTAGATCATAGGTTTGTCATAGATAGGCATAAGCTGTTTGCTGATGCCTTTCGTAATGGGATATAGCCGAGTGCCGGAGCCTCCAGCAAGAACGATTCCTTTCATATTCTGTGTGTTAGTCGTTAATCATATAGTCGAGACAAGTGCGCAAGCAGGTATAGGGACGAACCTTCCCATCTGCCACAGCCACATGTTCTGGATGCACAGCATAGGCTTTCAGAGCAGCCTCATCAGTAAAAGTGCTGTCGAGCATTACGTCTGCATTGGAAGAATCGAGTCGTCCGTCAATATTCACGACGATATTGAGCAGCCCGGGAATACGGCCAGCCAAGCCTTCGAGACCTGCCTTAATGTCCTTCTTGACACACTGCTTCTCTTCCTCTGTGAGGCCGTCTCTCAACTTCCACAATATGATGTGCTTTACCATAATATATTATAAATAATGTGTAATCGTGCCACAAAGATAATATGATTTGCCGACATCTCCAAATTTAACAGGTTAAAATCAACTTCCATATGTGTGGACACTTATGCCTTGAGCAGAAGGAAGATAGTTTATCCCCCACCAACACATCTGCAGACACAAGAAGCAAATCACTTGCCACAACAGGGCTGGAGTGACCGCTGCTGGGCGACTCTTGCGCAAGTGCACATAGATGAGATAGCAGAGCCAAGTTGCAGCAGCCCACGTTTCCTTCGGATCCCACGACCAATATGTGCCCCAAGCCTCTTTTGCCCACAATGCTCCGAAGAGCATACCAATAGTAATGAACGACAGACCTACTCTGGTCAGGTTGTCAATGGCTGCCAATTGATCTTGTTTCCTGAAGAGTTGCCACAATGCCATCAGTGTTGCGACGCCAGTCGTGGCATAGGCAAACATATATATAATAACGTGTGGAGCAAACCAAGGACTCTGCAAAGCCGGCATCATCTCCTTGCTATGTATCTCGGGTTTCAAGATGTTTATGCAGAGAAAGACTGCGCTGAGCAATGTGCTGAAAGACAGAATCCATCGATATTGCCAACGACTATAGGTTATCAGACCAACGAGGGGAAGGAAGAAGGAGTACCAAAGTCTGGTTTCTCCCATTGTTCGCATAGGAGGGCGTTCCAGCGAAATCCACATCATGGCAATGTACGAGCCAAAGATGAGCAAGCCGCAGACGGTCAACATATAGACTAAACCTTTCTTTCCGCCTCGAAGCGAAAGTAATGCTGCCACAGTCCAACATATCAAAGCGGGCAGGGCAAAAAGCCAAAGAGTGTTCCAAGTTACCATTTCTTACCTACAAAAATACTTAATGCACCTGCCAACATCATGAAGATGCCTAAATAGACGAAGGGCAGCCAAGGGTCGCGAACGAGTTCGAAGACGCTGATGTCACTCTCGACGCCCTTTGCCTCGTCATAACTGTACTGATATATCTTCCACCCTCGAAACGAGAGAGGTTTGTTCACTAGGATGGTGTCGCGAACCGTTGTGCCACTCTTCGTGTAGACAGTCACATCGGAAGAGAAACTGCGAGGCGCTGCCGAAGATTCATGAAGTTCCATGGAAAAATCATGAAGTTCTATGGCTATCGGAAGTTGATGAACATGATGCTTGGAGTCGACAGCCCGCCATTCTGTCTTACCTTCCTGTACCACCATTCGCAAGTCTTGCATGTCTGCGTTTCCAAGCGTGCCAGCAACAAGGGCAATGAAGAGTCCCAAATGATTGAGCAGGAAAGGAATGTTTCGCCAAGAAGGGTGCAAAAGACGAGTCATGCACACCATTCCGACGAGCACCACAAGCCATGTATACGAGAGGACAAACGGCCAGAAAGTGAGCATGGAGGTAATGCCGAAGGGTTCCGTAGGCTGATGCCCCGTCGGAACTTGCCTTGTAACTCCCATCAGCACAGTCAGCATGGCGCAAGCCACCATAGCCGGAACGCCTGCCTGAAGTGTTGACATCCAACGGAACAGATGTACCTTACCACGCAACAAATGCATGGTCAGAATACCGAATAGCAGCACTGTCAATACTATTATATTGACAGGAGAAGCCATCGCATCCCATCTGACCGGTCCCATCGTCAGTTGCAGCAACATTCCGACAGCAACCAATCCGCAACAGACAATGCAGCCCTTTGTCATTCCCCAGGTTTTGCTCATATTCGCTTATTTGTTTATGCAAAGGTACAAAATATTTCATAATTCGCAATTCATAATTCATAAATATTTCTTATCTTTGCACACAATAATAAACACACTACTATGAAATACATCAGTTGGAACGTCAACGGACTTCGTGCAGTTGTGGGCAAAAACTTCAGCGAAGTGTTTGCTCAACTCGATGCTGACTTCTTCTGCCTTCAAGAGACTAAGATGCAGGCAGGACAGCTCGACCTGAATTTCCCGGGATATCAGTCCTATTGGAACTACGCAGAGAAGAAAGGTTACTCAGGAACTGCCGTCTTCACCAAACATACACCCGTCAATGTGACCTACGGAATAGGAATCGAGGAGCATGATCAGGAGGGTCGCGTCATCACGCTCGAGATGGAGGATCACTTCTTGGTGTGCGTCTACACGCCGAACAGCCAAGATGGTTTGAAGCGCCTCGACTACAGAATGACTTGGGAGGATGACTTTCGCCAATATCTTCTTGCATTGGACAAGAAGAAACCGGTCGTTGTTTGTGGCGACATGAATGTGGCTCACGAAGAGATTGACTTGAAGAATCCGAAGACGAACCACATGAACGCAGGCTTCACAGATGAGGAAAGGGAGAAGATGACTGTGCTGCTCAATAGCGGATTCATCGATACATTCCGACACTTCTATCCTGATGCCAAAGATCGCTATAGTTGGTGGAGCTATCGTTTCCACGCCAGAGAGAAGAACGTGGGCTGGCGTATCGACTATTTCCTCGTGTCTGAACGGCTTGCATCACGTTTGAAATCAGCAGAAATACACGACAACATTATGGGTAGCGACCATTGTCCCGTCTCAATAACACTCATCTGATATGGCAAACTTAAAAGGATTAGCAAAGGATACGGCCATCTACGGACTCTCGAGCATCGTGGGTCGTTTCCTCAACTACTTGCTCGTTCCGCTCTACACACACTATATGCCCAAAGCCTCTGGCGATTATGGTGTGAGCACGAACATGTATGCGTACACGGCTTTGTTCTTCGCCATTCTGACTTTCGGCATGGAGACGACACTCTTCCGCTATGCCAACGATGAGCGAGAAACACCCGATACCGTCTTCTCCACCGGTTTTGCGATGGTGGGAAGCCTTACTGCTCTCTTCCTTTTGCTTGTTTTCGGCTTCATCACACCCATTTCGAACTATCTCGGATATGCAGCTCATCCTGAATACTTAATGATGATGGCAGCCGTTGTTGCCCTGGATGCCTTGCAGGCTTTGCCTTTCTGTTTCCTTCGTTTCCAACATCGGCCCATACGTTTCATGTCGTTGAAGATGCTCTTCATCTTCCTCAACATCGCCCTCAACCTTATATATTTCGTCATTCTTGGCAAGACAAGCGTCTTCTATGTCTTTTTCATTAATCTCATTTGCACGAGCTTCATCACCTTCTTCTTCATTCCTGATCTGATAAAGATCCATTGGAAATTCGACGGCAATCTGTTGCGAAGGATGCTCTCCTACTCGTGGCCGATACTCCTATTGAGTGTGATGGGCATCCTAAATCAAGTGGCGGACAAGATACTTTTCCCAAAGGTTTATCCAGATGAGGCTCAGGCGAACGTCGAGTTAGGCGTTTATGGAAGTTGCGTGAAGATAGCCATGATTATGGCCATGATTACCCAAGCTTTCCGATTTGCCTACGAGCCCATCGTCTTTTCAAAGGCGAAAGATGCCGACAAGAACGAGTATTATGCCCTAGGCATGAAGTACTTCATCATCTTCACCCTCCTTGCTTTCCTCGGAGTGATGGGATACTTGCCCATCTTGAAGTATATGATCGGCTCCGATTATTGGGAAGGATTGAAAGTAATCCCAATCGTGATGGCAGCCGAGATTATGATGGGCATCTACTTCAACCTCTCATTCTGGTACAAGTTGATTGACAAAACCATCTATGGTGCCCTGTTCTCTTTGGCAGGATGTCTCGCTCTTTTGGTCGTCAACATTTGGGGAATCCCCCATTACAGCTATATGGCTTGTGCTTGGGGAGGTGTTGCAGGATACGGAACAGCTATGCTTCTGAGCTATTTCGTAGGGCAGCGAATCAACCCAATCCCCTATCCGATTGGTTCGATAGCGCTTTATGTCATCATCGCAGCCGTATTCTACGGAGTGATGGCACTCGTTCCCAAAGAATGGCCGATGTGGATTTACCTAGCTATCAGCACACCACTTTGCCTCACATTTGCAGGCATAATTTACTGGAAGGAACTGAGGAAGAAACCAGCCAACTAAGGACAAGAGAAAACATGGCCTTAGTCGTTGGCAAACGTATAGTGTGACGATTGCAAATGTATAGTGTGACGATTGCAAACGTGGCACTATACGATTCGAATCATAAAGTGCCACGTTTAAAATCGACATATTCTCACTCTCGCAAAATAATCTTTCGAAGGGCATCCATCAACTGGTCAGCCAAGCCGATGTTGTATCCTTGGCGAATCCAATAGACGCGATTGAAAGTGTCGCAAAGCATGAGAAGAGGCAATTCTTTGCTGCCGTGAGTGAGTTCCTCGATGTGCATCGCCTCGATTGTTTCAGGGTCTGCCACGCCGAAGAGCACGTTGCTTGGCAAATCGTCAAACTCCTTTCGGTCGAAGTTGGAATAATCCTCCTGACTTTGGAAAAGCATCAAGTAGCATTGCGACCATTGCGAGAGATGGATGTTAGCTGCCTCCATGTCGTGAAGGAGGTGTGTGCTCGGCTCATGATTGCTGCGGATAAGGGCTATCATATAAAAGCCTCGACCAGTCGTCTCAAGTATCTTCTTGTGAACACCTCTTGCATTCGTGAAGTAATTCTCGCAGTCGAAATTGCCAATTACATGCAGATGCTCCTCATCTGCTCGCAGTCGCAAAGTCGCAGTCTTATCTTTCTGTGCCTCAACACCAAATATCTCGAGGTTTGCCCAAACACCGCCATTTGCCAAACGAGTGCCGCTGACAAGCATGTACTGGCCTGCATCAATGTTCACGCCATTAGCAAATGTCCCTTTCAAAGTCGCATTTTCTGGGAACTCCTGAACTTTTGGACGACCACTCTCGATGCGCGACAAGGCGAAATGCGAGTAGTAGGAAGGATTCTCCTTCACTTCCTGGTCCTTATAGAAGAAATACAATGTACCTTGAGGAGCCGTTTTTTCCTGAGCAGAATCAAACAGGACATCGTACCACGAGTCAGTCGTAATGTCTGCCCATTGCACTTTGCCTGTCACCTCGTCAATGCGTGCTGGGATGCCTATACTACGAGCCGCAGAAACAAAGAAAATGTCGCGACTGTGAGCGTCACAAGTTCTGTGACTTAGCACGCCAAGCGGACTCATGCAGAGATGCTGCGGATTGCGCGTATCATCAACTGTGATACTGTCCGTCACCCATTGCAGAAGTTGCTCTGCCGTCATGCCTTGGAACTTCTCAGAAAGGGTCCCTCGACAAGGCGTCAAACGTTCATTAGCGACTCTCGGACAGAGAACATAGTTGTCCCAAAGTGGGCTGTCAAAACCCTTCGTGTTCTCAGCCACGTCCATCAGCACCTCCATCGTGACATCACGATAGTCCTTGCGAGCAAGTGTCTTGAGGACATCGCCCTTGCATTTCTTGGCAGCTTCGCTCTTTTTGAAAGCTTCGATGGTCTGCCAATTTGCTCGTGCCATCACTTCTGGACTATTTGGCTCGCCATTTTGACAGAATGCCTCTTTCATATAGGCGATACGGATGCTATCCTCCTCGGCAAGACGTTTTCGGTTGGCACGAACTGCATCGGCACTTACTTCAGGCTTGTTGTCTTTTCCAAACGGTGGATTCAGGTCCATCTCAAGCGAGGCAGTATACGTGCTGTCCTTGTCAAGGACAACAGTCACTAAGGCATCTTTTCCAACACTCACTTTCTGGAAGCCGAACTTACCGTCCTTGCTTGCCCAGACAATCAAGTCGCCCTTGCCACAAGTCAACGACGACTTGCCCTTCACATCACTTTGCTTCGACACAATAGGATAGAACTCTGCATAATTGTAAAGGCGGTAATCAACCGTCGCACCCTCGACAGGAAGACTATCCTGGCCAAGCACAGTTACTATGATGGAAGCCACATCGACATAGTTCTTCGTGACGTTTATCTCCGTATAACATGCCGTCTTGTTCACTACTTCCTCTGGTCCCGTATAATCACCAAAGACTTTCGTGTGCATGAGCATGCCTCTGCTGGCCGATTCGTTGAACCATCCGAGGTTCAATACCGGCTCTGGTTCGCAAGCGCCCAAGAAGTACCACCTTCCATCGACCCAAGCCTCTACCCAAGCATGGTTGTCATCCGTATGTGCCCAACGAGGTGTGTAAACTTGTCTGGCAGGAATACCGATGGTGCGAAGAGCAGTAACTGTGAATGTGCTTTCTTCTCCACAACGTCCTATGGCAGAACGAAGTGTGTTCATCGGCGAGGAGGTCCGACTGTCGCTGGGTTGGTAGCTGACATGTTCGTGACACCAATGGTTCACCTCCAACACGGCAGCATACATCGTCTTGCCTTCGACACGCGCCTTCAACTCGTCGTAATAGGCAATACGAAACGAGTCGAGGTCCTCGTTGTTGACACGCAAAGGCAGAACGAAGTGCCGCCATTCCCTGCCTGGAACCTTCTCTCCCCAAGGCATTTCATGACGTGCTTTAACCGCCATCTCCACGTTAGCTTCCCAGAATTCACGAGGATAATCCACGCTGTCGGGCAGCGGCATTCCCGCATAAAGGAAGTCGAGTGCGTCTTGTTCCTCTTGCTTCAGACCGTCTGTGCAAGCAGTCAGCACACTTATAAAAGCAAAGAGCCCCACAACGAGGGCTCCATGCAATGTCTTTCTTACGTTATTCTGCATACATGTCTACGATGAGTTCGCCAAAGATTGTGTTGGCCCATGCGAACCAACTGCGAGTGAAGTCTTCTGCATTATCCTTGTTGAAGGACTCGTGCATAAAGCCTTTGCCGCCATCGGTCTTAAGGATTTCCTGCACGCACCACTCCTTCTCAGCACGGTCATTAGTGGTGAATGCCTTCATCACCAAGCTCATAGGCCAAGGCTTATCGAGTCCGCAGTGAGGACCCCCAATGCCTTCGCCAGCCTTTCCTTTGAAGAAGTAAGGATTGTCCTCACTCCAAACGAACTTGCGCGTATTTTGATAAATGGGATCGTCAATAGCGACATCGGTCAGGTAGGGCAGACAAAGCAGGCTGGGAGCATTGCTGTCATCCATCAGGAGATAGCTTCCGTAGCCGTCAACTTCGAAGGCATAGATGGGACCATACTTGGGATGTTCCACAACGGCATATTCCTTCAAGGCTGCTTCCACCTGGCTTGCCATCTGCTCACATTCCCCAGCAAGCACCTTTTCCTTGTTCACGTCGCGAAGAATGGTTGCAGCTTTACGCAGAACACTTACTGCAAAGAAGTTCGAAGGCACAAGGTATGGGAAGATTGTGCTGTCGTCACTGGGACGGAAAGCACTGGCAATGAGTCCGCATGCTTTACCAGGATGGCCGTAGCCTGCGTTGCTGCGAGTATCGTGCAATGCCTTGGTGTTGCGACGGAAGTGGTAGTTGGTCTTGTATCCATTCCAGTTCTGCTGGTCGCGGAACACGTCGAGTGTGGCGCGTACTACTTTGAGCCAAGTCTCGTCGAAGATGCTGTTATCACCTGTCTTCTGCCAATAAGCATAAGCCAAGCGGAGAGGATAGCAAAGAGAGTCAATCTCGTACTTGCGCTCGTGCAACATCTTATTCATCTTTGTCTCGTCTGTCTGCCATTCACCATCTTTTGGCTTGATGTTGAAGGCATTGGCATAGGGATCGATAAGGATGCATGCGAACTGACGACGGATGACGCCACGAATGAGATGACGCAGCGGCTCGTCCTGATTCACATAGCGAAGGTAGGGCCAAACTTGTGCTGCACTGTCGCGCAACCACATAGCTTCAATGTCGCCAGTAATGACAAATGTATCGTCGTCACCACTCTCGTTGCTGTACCAAACAGTCGTGTCGAGCGTGTTAGGGAAGCAGTTAACGAACATCCAATACAGTTTGGGATCAATTGCGGTCAATTTCTGCTTGAGGTCGATTATTTGCTTCTCGACAGCTTCACTGCGGAAGAGTCGCTTCTCTGGAGCAGGACGGAGGTCCTTGATAGTGCTTTGTACTGCCACTTGCTGCTTTTTTGCAGGCTCAGGGAAAGTGTAGTTCGTATTGCTGAAAGCGAACATTGGCGCGCTCATCAGCAGGGCAAACATTAGTTTCTTCATCGTTATCTCTTTTTTTACCTTATTTCGTCATGTAAACATCCAGCGTTCCACCAGCCATGATCTGCTCGTGGGTGATGGTTGTACCCTTGAGGGTTTGGCCGTTCAGCACATACTTCTTGACGTAGATGGCTTTGTCGCTGCCTCCGTGGGTACGGATGGTGAAAGTCTTATCTTCGCCGACAGGAATGACAGCCTCTTCCACAATGGGCGAGCCAAGCTGATAAACGCCGCCACAAGGCTCAACCTGATAGAAGCCGAGGGCTGAGAGGATGTACCAAGCAGACATCTGACCTACGTCCTCATTGCCGCAAAGACCTGCAGGCTGGTCTGTGTAAAGTTCGTCCATCACTTGGCGAATCCACTTCTGTGCCTTGCGAGGTTGCCCAACATAATTATACATATAAAGGATGTGATGGCTGGGTTCGTTGCCATGAGCATACTGACCGATAAGGCCGGAAATGTCTGGAGCAGCACCTGCACCAAGGTCGCTACTTGCAGCCAAAAGGTCGTCGAGACGCTTGTCAAGAGCCTTGTCTCCACCCATCACCTCAGCAAGTCCCTTCACATCATGAGGAACGAGGAAGGTATACTGCCAGGGATTGCCTTCAGTATAGTCGCGTGTCTGCTGATTCGGGTTGAAGTTGGGAGGCAGAGGACGGAACTCTCCTTTGCTGTCAAGAGCGCGCATCACGTTCACTCGGCGGTCGTAGAGCTTCTTGTAGTTCATGCTGATCTCATAGAAACGAACGCTGTCTTCCTTGTGACCAAGTTTTCCTGCGAGTTGAGCTGCTGCCCAAGATGCTATGAAGTACTCCATGCTCTTGCCGACAACCTCGCCTTCGCGACCGTCGTAAGGCAGATAACCAAGTTCTGCAAGATAGTCTTTACCACGAAGAGGAACTCGACGAACCTTTGCGAATTCAGTGGGAAGCATGCTTGCACAAACTGCTTCGTAAGCCTCGTCAATGTCAATATCGCCAGCCTCTCCCTTCAGAATGATATCAGCCAGAACGGGAACGGCAGGCTCGCCCACCATGCAATAGGTGTCGTTACTTACGAGATGCCAAACTGGCAGTTCGCCCCATTCGCGATAGATGGCGAGCATCGTCTTGGCATAATCGCGCATACGGTCAGGCATAATGATGGTTGCCAAAGGATGAGCGGCACGATAAGTGTCCCAAAGACTCCAGGTTGTGAGCGTATTATAGTCAGCTCCGCGATGAACCTTAAAGTCCGCACCCATATAGTCACCCGTCACATCGTTCCAAAGTTGGGGAGCTACCATGTAGTGGTACATTGCCGTATAGAAGATGGTACGCTCGCGTTCCGTACGGAAAGTCGCTTTGATGCGGGAGAGTTGCTCGTTCCAAGCCTCGACTGCAGCTTTTGCAGTACCGTCGAAGTCAAAGCCATTAGGCTGCTCGACATTCATGTTGATGAGCGCATTAGCCTCGCTTGTGGGTGAAAGAGCCACTTTAACCATCACATCATCACCAGGTCCGACCTCGAAGGTGGCCTGTCCGTACTTCGCATTCAGGCCTTCGCTCAGCCAGTTATGAATGGACTTGCTGAACTTCATGCAGAAATAGACAATCTGATCGTTTGCCCAACCATGACTGCGACGATAGCCCATCAGAGTATAGTCGTCAACAGGAACAACACGAGTATCTGTAGCTTGGTCGCCGATGGTATTTTCCAAGTCGATAATGATGCGAGCATTGTTGCTGCCTTTTGGGAAGGTGAAACGATAGAGAGCGGTACGCTCAGTTGCAGTCACCTCAGCCTTGATGTGGAAGCGGTCCAATATGACTTGGTAATAACCAGGCTCCACAACCTCCGATTCGTGACTGTATTCGCTGGCAATACCTTCGCGAGAAAGCTCCAGATCGCCATAAGCAGGCATCAGACCGATGTCTCCCAAGTCGCCGCAACCAGTACCGCTCAAATGCATTTGGGCAAAACCGATAATCTTCTTGCCACTCTCATGATAGCCGGAACACCAGTCCCAACCCGTCTCAATCTGTGTCGGACCAGCATTCACCATACCAAAAGGCACGTTGGCACCCACGAAAACATGGCCGTGATCGCCTGTACCGATGACGGGATTGACGTACTGTGCAAAGTTTTCAGCCTGTGCCGTAACAGCAAACATCAGGCCGAGAAGGAAAAATTTACTTTTCATCGTTATAGCTTGTTTATTGTAGAAAATTTGGTACAAAGATACGAAAAAGAAACGAAAGGCCCAAGCCATCCGGCATAATTCTTCATCTCGGAAACCTTTTTCCCTGCCTGACTCTATATTAGTCCAACAAAGCACATCCACAAGCACCCAGTCATGTTTGCAAACTAGGCACGTTACATTTGCAATCGTATAACGTTACGTTGGCAATCGTATAACGTTACGTTGGCCAACGACACACGCCACGTTTTGAAACACCCCTGCCCACGATCGCCTATACAACAAAAAGCCGCTCCATCCTTCACGGACGAAGCGGCTTCATTATTGCAATTTAGAATTATTCTTGAGCTTCTTCTGCAGGAGCTGCAGTCTCTGCAACCTCTGCTGCGGGTGCCTCTGCTTCTGCTACTGGAGCAGCCTCTTCAGCTGCGGGAGCAGTTGTAGCCTTCTTCGAAGAACGACGTGTACGCTTTGCCTTCTTAGCTGTCTTTGCCATATTCTCATCGAAATCAACGAGCTCGATGAAGCACATGGGAGCAGCATCGCTAGCACGGAAGCCAGTCTTGATGATGCGAGTGTAACCACCAGGACGATCGGCAACAGCCTTAGAGATAGTGGTAAACAGTTCCGTAATAGCGTGCTTGTCCTGCAGATAGCTGAACACGACACGACGTGAATTAGTAGTATCCTCCTTCGACTTAGTGATCAGAGGCTCTACATACTTCTTCAAGGCCTTTGCCTTGGCGAGGGTCGTAGTGATTCTTTTGTGCATGATCAGGGACACGGCCATGTTGCTCAACATAGCTGCTCTGTGGGATGCAGTACGACCCAGATGGTTGAATTTCTTATTATGTCTCATGACTTTTTATTCTTTATCTAATTTATATTTAGAAATATCAGTTCCAAACGACAGATTCAGACTCTCGAGCAAATCATCAAGCTCCGTGAGCGATTTCTTGCCGAAGTTCCTGAACTTGAGCAGGTCGGTCTTGTTGTAC
>CACZBC010000022.1 GCA_902779315.1 uncultured Bacteroidales bacterium
GCCAGTGTTGCCGGCGTTCATGTCAGGGCCGGGCTGAGGACCAGCCTGCTGCTGAGCCTGATACATCTTGCCTGCTGCGGTCTGAAGCTCGTTCATGGCTGCATCGATGGCAGCGAGATCCTGTGCCTGATGTGCAGTCTTCAGCTTTGCAACGGCATCCTCGACTTCGCTCTTCACACCGGCAGGAATCTTGTCACCGCTTTCCTTGAGCATGTTCTCGGTCTGGAAGATCATCGAGTCGGCCTGGTTGAGTTTGTCAACCTTCTCGCGTTCCTTCTTATCGGCTTCTGCGTTGGCTTCTGCCTCGGCCTTCATGCGCTCGATTTCCTCCTTGCTAAGACCACTGGAGGCGGTAATCGTGATGTGCTGTTCCTTGCCTGTAGCCTTATCCTTAGCGCTAACGTTGAGGATACCATTGGCATCGATGTCGAAGGTTACCTCAATCTGAGGCACGCCACGACGAGCGGGTGCGATACCGTCGAGGTTGAACTGACCGACGCTCTTGTTCTGGCTTGCCATAGGACGCTCGCCTTGAAGGACGTGGATGGTGACTGCTGTCTGGTTGTCGGCTGCAGTAGAGAAGATTTCGCTCTTCTTGCAAGGGATGGTCGAGTTGGCTTCGATGAGTCGAGTCATTACGCCGCCCATTGTCTCGATACCCATAGACAGAGGAGTTACGTCGAGCAGGACGATGTCGCTCTTATCGCCGGCCAGGACTGCACCCTGAATGCTTGCACCAATTGCCACAACTTCGTCGGGGTTCACGCCCTTGCTGGGTTCTTTGCCGAAGAAATCAGCCACGAGTTTCTGCACAGCAGGAATACGTGTTGAGCCACCCACGAGAATAACCTCGTTGATGTCAGAGTTGCTGAGACCTGCGTCCTGCATAGCTTTCTGACAAGGAGCCTTACAAGCCTGGATGAGGCTGTCTGCGAGTTGCTCGAACTTAGCGCGAGTGAGGCTCTTTACAAGGTGTTTGGGCACACCGCCTACTGCCGTGATGTAGGGCAGATTAATCTCTGTAGTCGTGCTACTAGAGAGTTCAATCTTCGCTTTCTCTGCTGCTTCCTTCAGACGTTGCAGTGCCATCGGGTCTTGCTTCAAGTCGATGCCTTCCTCTGCTTTGAATTCGCTTGCCAGCCAATCGATGATAACCTGGTCGAAGTCATCGCCTCCGAGGTGTGTGTCGCCGTTTGTGCTGAGCACTTCAAACACGCCACCACCGAACTCGAGGATGGAGATATCGAATGTTCCGCCACCCAGATCGAAGACGGCAATCTTCATATCCTTGTTGGCCTTGTCAACGCCGTAAGCCAATGCGGCTGCAGTGGGTTCGTTGACGATACGTTTCACATCGAGACCTGCAATCTGTCCTGCTTCCTTAGTTGCCTGACGTTGTGAGTCGGAGAAGTAGGCCGGAACGGTGATGACGGCTTCTGTCACTTCCTGTCCGAGGTAGTCTTCTGCGGTCTTCTTCATCTTCTGGAGAATCATCGCACTGATTTCCTGCGGTGTGTAAGCACGTCCGTCTATCTCGACGCGAGGTGTGTTGTTGTCGCCCTTAACTACTGAATAAGGTACGCGCGCGATTTCCTTCTGAACCTGGTCGTAGGTTTCGCCCATGAATCTCTTGATAGAGAAGATGGTCTTCTTCGGGTTAGTGATGGCCTGACGCTTGGCAGGATCGCCTACTTTACGCTCGCCGCCATCGACGAATGCCACTACGGAAGGGGTGGTGCGCTTGCCTTCGCTGTTGGCAATAACTACGGGCTCGTTGCCCTCAAAAACGGATACGCAGCTGTTTGTGGTACCCAAGTCAATTCCAATAATCTTTCCCATAATTGTATTTAATTTAGTTTATACTCGTGTTTGTTAGGTTGTTTTCCTGCTTACATTCATACAAATGGTGTGCCAAAGTGTGCCAATCTGTCAAGAATATGACAAAAACTGACAAAAAAAGAGCAGGAAGCCTTGACTCCCTGCCCTTTCAATTATGAAAAACGAGTGTGTTTACTTGACTGCGAACTTGTGTCCCTTCACTACGTAGATGCCTTGAGGAAGGCTCTTTTTGGCAGCGTTGATGTTGGTTTGAGAGAGGACGAGCGTGCCCTGAGCATTGTAAACGTCAACGGTTTCGCCTGTCTGCTGAAGCTTCTCGATGCTTGTCGAGATGTCTTCGAGGCTGGTCACGTGCTTGATTTCGAGCGCGTTAGCTGTGCCTGCTTGCTGGTCCCAAGTGAAACCACAACGGGTGGGCAGGAAGGCTTTGTCGCCTTCTGTGCGAATCAGGACACTCTCCAGAACGTATGTATCCTGCTGAGCGGGGATTCCATAGCGGCCCGCCATCTGAACTGTCTCCCAAGAGCTGCCGAAAGTGACTGTGTTGCCTTCGCCATCGCTCTTGCTTACATTCTTCAGTTCGGCATCGACGCCCATAATGTTTGTCGTGTTGGCACGAAGTGTCTGGAATGTGGGGGAGAAGATGAGGTAGGGGACACCTGCCTCGATACCTTCGTTAGTGCAGTCGAGGAAGTACATGTTCAGGGTGCTTCCTTCCTGACGAACCATTTCGAGACGCTCTATCTGTACGTCTTTGGCGGCAGCCTTGAGTTGTTCTGCGCTGAGGCTCATGGGCAGGCAAATCGTGTTGTAGCCTGCATAGAGGGTGCGGTTGAGAACGACTGGCTGTGCTTGATTCTGGAACTGCTCGACGTTGAGAGTCGTGCTGCTTGTATAGACGTTTTTGGGCCTGGGCTGTGCGAAGGCGCTTGTGCAAATGCTGGCAGCAGCCAACAAAAGAAGAGTAATGTGTTTCATAATGCTTCGTTTTTATGGTTTTCCTGTGCAATATTACTATTTATTTCGTAAACTGCCAATAAAATTGGCATGTTTTTTCTGAAAATTAACAACTCTTTACTTCCAACCGACCAATTCCTTGATTTTCAGGGTGGCTGGTTGCGTCTTCAAACGTCGCACTATACAATTCCAAACGTAACACTATACGATTGCAATTGTCACACTATACAATCGCCATCGTCACACTAGATGTTTGCCAATGTCACACTAGATGTTTGCCATCGTCGCTGGTGTTGTTTTCCAGGACCTGCTGATATACGTGCAAATCTCGCTGTGGGAAAGGTATCTCGATGCCGTTCTTGTTCAGCGTGTTATATACGATTTCCTTGACTCGAGCCGTGATGACGAGCTTCTGTTCGACAAGCATCCAAACGCAGACTTTCAGGTCGACACTGCTCTCTCCAAACTCGCTGAAGGCGACTGTGACTGGGATATTCGTGTCTGTCAGCATTTGTCCGTCCTCAGTTTTCTCATGGCAAAGAGGTTGCAAAGCCTCGATGATGAGCTGACGAACCTGCTCGACATCGGTTCCATAAGCCACTCCGACAGGAACCCTGATGAGTTCGTAGCGGTGGTTTCGCGTCATATTCTTGAAGGTCTTGCCGAAGAGAGCGCTGTTCAGGAAAGTAATCACGCTGCCGTCATTCGTGATGATCTGCGTGCTTTGATAGGAGATGCTCTCCACCTTTCCTGCAACTCCGTCACACTCGATATAGTCTCCAACGTGAATTCGGCCAGACATAAGGCTGATTCCATAGAAGAAGTTCTCCAAGATACTCTGCATGGCAAAGCCAAGACCCGTAGCCAAACCTGCGCTCACAATGCTTATGCCATCCCTGGGAACACGGAAAAGAACGAGCACGATGATAACGTAAAGGCCCCAGCAAAGGATGCTGATGATGTTGCGGGCCAGCGTCTTGTTGATGGCTTCGCTGCTTCCGGAATATTGTTTCCTGTAGTGAAGGTAGAAACTTCGCAAAGCATAGTTGACATAGCGGAAAATGAAGTAGAGTGCCGCAGCCATGCAGATTCGGAAGAGCGAAATGCGAATCAGATTCGTTTGATTGATAATGTCGCGAGTGAAAACCTTTCGGCAAAGACTCGTCATCTCGAAAACCTGGGCCGCCCAATATATGCTGACAAGTACTGAAAGCACAGCCAGAATGGGAACAAGCGTTCGACAGAACAAATCGTAGAACCAGGTCCGATCGATGAACTCACCCTTCTTAATCTGTTTCAGCAAGGCCAGACGTTCGCTGGTGTTCGTCGTCTCAGCTCCCAAATGCTTGAGCAAGTAGCGCGATTCGTACTTCTTCGTCAAGTCATATATAAAGGTAATGGTCATGATGGCAGCAAGCTGGAAGGTCCACCAAATCATAACCTGAACTGCAAGCAATGTGTAGCCGACCCACGCAGCAGCGCAAGCAAAGAACATTGCCGCAGTCGTAATGTTCGTATAGAACTTGTCGAGCATCGGAAGATACTGTCTGTGTCGCTTCGCCACAATGTATTGCCAAATCGCGAAGGCAAGCAAAATGGGTGGGAAGATAAGGTTGACAAGCGCATTGGGAATGAGAACAATGCGGAAAAGGATGACAATGAAGGACAAAGCCATCAAGGGCGTGTAGATAATGGCAGCATGTCTCATCTGTTCTCCCTTGAGTCGGACATATAGACTCAAGAAGATGGCTTCCAGCAACCAAGCAATATTGATGATGAGACCTGTGCCCATCTGTATGAAATTGCGTTGGACAGTAGTCCTTATTACCATTACAATGATGGCGAAAAGCGCGATCCCAACCACAAAGACAAGCATCCTTTTCCTCTCCTTAAAGTCTGGCCCTCTCCATTTCTTCGGCAAAAGCCAACGAAGGACAATGTAACTTATGCCAAGCGAAAGAGCAAGATAGAAGACGAGGAAAATGCTGATGAAGAGCACAGTTGCGCCTCTCCATTCAGAGTAGAGCTGTCCATGTCCCTCGAAAGGCTTGTACCTCAGATTGACGGTCGACTTTGCAACCATAATCTGCATTGGCAGAGTGGCAAGGATACTGAAGTAGTTGGGACCTCCGTTACGGAAGATGTTGTCCTGCAACAACTTGTATCTGCTCTGTGCAAACTTGTCAAGTTCGAGCACTTTCTCTCGAACACTTTGATAGTAGGCATTCTCTGCTTCCAGGTTTTCCAGGAAATGTTGCAGGTTACCCCGTATTGTATCGGCAAACAGCAGACAGGCATTTCGGTCTCTTTGCTGGGCTCGACTCAGGAAAAGGGGTTCTCCCATCTCCTCTTCCTCTGGTATCTCGTCCTTTGTTTCTTCGAGGATTTCCACAGATTCCTTGTCCATCGAATTGCGGGCAAAAAGCAAAGAATCCTTCTTGGCAGCCAAAGAGTCGATGGCTTGCAGCAGAATACTGTCGCTAGCACTGAGGATGCTGTCTGCATCGATGACTGGCGGCATCCGTTTCAACGAGCGGATAAGGTAGTCGGTGCGTTCTATCTCTTGTTTCAAGCGAGCGATGAACTTGTCGTATTGCCGCATCTTGCTGTTGCGACTGTCAAGGTCGCGTCGCAGATTGGCAGCCTGTTGGCAGGCATAAGCCATATCAAAGGTATTGTCTGTCGTCTGCGAATAAAGCATCAAGCCGATTTGTTCGCATTGTTGCATGTACCAAACCAGTTGTTTATGCTGCTGCATGCCTTGCTGCTCATAGTTTTGCATAAAGGCTTGCTGCATTTCGTAGTTGGTCTGCAACTCTTCCTTGAGCACTCCTAAAGTGCGTGCCAAGTCTTTCTCCTTCAGTACAGCATTGGTGGAAACGAAGGCAGAAAGCAGTATTGCTACCAGTAAAAAGAGGCGTTTTGTCATTTCTCTGGAAAATGAATGATGTGTAAAATGTTAGTTTCGGATCAGTAACGTCTGCATTCGCAGAATAGCATTGTACTCGTTGTCGTAGTATTCGATGCGTACGTTATACTTCTTGCCCTTCTCCACAGAAATGGTGGCATTGCGAGTTGTCTCAGCATGGTCGCCCCAGTCGCTGAAGAGTTCCTTACCGTCAACAATCAGTCGATAGGCATCATCGCCAGTCATGATGAACATCACATCACCAGTCTCTGGAGCGGTAAAGGTGCTTTCCGCAGTCATGCTCCAGTAGTTTTCAGGGATGTTTTGCGTTGGGCTGCCACTGATAAAGAAGTCTATCTTCTCCGAATGTCCTGTTGCTTTTGCCTCGCCTTCCATTTGCTTATTGGGGAAATAACGCAAGTCGAAACCTGTTCCAACTGCTGTGCTGAAGGCTTCAGGCGAGACTTCGCTGAGCATCTTGCCGTCCTCGCCAACATGTTTCAGGAAGCGGTCGAAGTTCTCATTCTTGCCCATTTGCTCAACAAGCACAACTGGGAGTTTCTTGTAAAGATTATGGAAGTGGTCGAGCGTTGTGTCTTGTGTCTCAGGATGATATGAGAGGCGGAGTGGTGTGGCCTCAAGGAAGCCGAAGTCTTTGGTATAGACCATGTTGGCATCGTGTCGCTTGAAGTCCTGCACAGCATTCTGTATGCGATAGAACTCGCCTTTCTCACCATTTGTGACAGCATAATCGGAAGAGGCGAATGTCACCTCGATAGTTGCGCCCTTACTGCAGTCAATGCTTCCTAAGGCTATGACGGTCTCAAGATTTAAGCCATCGTAGGTGAAGCTAACGTCTTTGCCATCTACTTTAACAGCGCTTGGTGCCTTTTGGCAAGGCAGGGCAAGCGTGTAGTTGCGGCGAGTTGGCATGTCTTTGTAGTTGCCTTTACGCTGGCCGATAACGACGGTAAGACGTTCGCCGTTACGTTGGTAGGAGAGTGGCGTGGTAGCATATTCGTTGACATAATTCTTGTCCTCGCCATTGTCTTCATATAGTGTGAACTCATCCTTCTCGGCTCCTGGGAAGACACGCACAATGATGGGTTGCTCCGTACCGCTCAGGTTCTTTACTTTTCCATAATATGGAATGATGCTGCCTGCCTTGACGTAAACAGGATATTCATCCATCGAGAACTGTCGCTCGACGGTTTGTCCGCCCTTGAGCATCGTGCCAGTCTCATATTCAAGCCATTGTCCTTCTGGCAGCCAAGCCTTGACAGAGGCCAATCCACTCTCTTTGTTGACTTCTGTCGTGACTGGAGCGATGAGCATTTTATCGCCGAACATATACTGCTCCTTCATTTCGTAGGCTTCCTTGGCTTCAGGATAGTCGTAGTACATCGGACGGCAAAGCGAGATGCCTGTCTCGTAGTCTTGACGCGCCATAGTATATATGTAAGGTATAAGAGCATAGCGTCCGTTGATGACTGCCGCGAGTCGGCGCTGTATTGTCTGGTCGAAAGCCCAAGGCTCTTTGTTGAGGCTGGGGTCTTTAGCGCTGTGGCTGCGGAGGATGGGCAAGTACTGGCCCATCTGCATGGCTCGAGTATAGAGTTCTGGCTCAACGCCCATGCCATACCTTCTTACTTGGTGTCCGCCAATGTCGTGACTCCAATAACCATAGAGCACATTGGAGGAGGTGCTGTTGAAGTAGGGCAGGAAACGAAGGCTCTCCCATGTGGCATACGAGTCTCCCGAGAAGCCTATCTGATAGCGATGATTTCCGAGACCGCCCCAACGATGGTAGAGCAGGGGACGCTTCGTGCCGTTCTTCTCCATGTCGCTAAACCAAATGTAGTTGCACCAGAAGACGTTGTCGAGGTTCTTCAGTGTCTTGTCCTTTTCCCATTGCTGCCAATCGAGCCACCAGAAGTCGACACCCTCGTCGACATATTGATGCAGATAGGTGTCGAAAAGTGCCTTCACGTATTTCTTGTCGCTGCCCATCCACTCGTAGGTCTTGCCGTCGTTCTTGCCGTAGCGCCGCATGAACTCGTTGTACTTCTTTTCGTATGGACGAACGCCATCGGCAGGATGCAAGTTCATGGTTGTCTTTACGCCTTGCTCGTCAAGGTAGGAGAGGAACTTCTTGTAGTCAGGGAAGATGCTTTCGTTCCAGTCCCAACCTGTCCAGCCGCCTCCGCTTTCCGGTGTGTTGGGGTGCCAGTCCATATCGATGACAATCACGTCGAGCGGCAAGTCAAGACGATGGAAGTCGCTGATAAGGTCGCGCAACTCTTTGTCGCTGTAGCTCCAGTAGCGGCTCCACCAATAACCAAAGGCGTAGCGTGGAGGCAGAGGCACCTTGCCTGCAAACTTTGTGAAGCTCTTCAAGGCAGCTTTGTAGTCGTGTCCATAAGCCA
Organism: uncultured Bacteroidales bacterium; assembly: GCA_902779315.1. Lineage (GTDB taxonomy): Bacteria > Bacteroidota > Bacteroidia > Bacteroidales > Bacteroidaceae > Physcousia. Next base: position 8,131 of record CACZBC010000022.1, read on the forward strand.
AAAAGTACCAGTCCTGCGCTCCTTCGGCACAATTGCGTTCCGTTACCCAATCCCAGTCCTGAGCGCCATCGAAGAGAAAGTTCTTGGAGTCGTCGATGAGCGTCCAGCCGTCGGTTGCCAGTAAGCCGTCCTCAAGGGGCATGGGGTGCTTGGGGTTGCTGTATTGATACACATCACCATCGTAGCCGTCGAGCGTGCGATAAGTGCCTTTCAAGTTGCCTTTCTGTTCTGTTCCAGGCGTCCATGTGAACGTCTTGCCGAGCCCTTTGGCAGAGGCAATAGTGAGGTTCTTTGCGCTGAGCGGAGCCCCATCCTTTTTATAGGTAAGTTTGAATTTGCTAGTTGTAATGATAACTTTGCTGCCACTTGTTGATGCTTTGTGTGGCACTTTGTCGTATTCGCGAATCACAGCCACGAAGCTCTTGTTGTCGACGAACTTTCCGTCTGGAGCGTATTCAATGCGTATTGTGCCTTCATCAATGAGTGTGAAGCGAACATGGTTGTCGCGATAGATTTCTTCTGCTTGTGCCTTTTCTGTTGCGAAGGCACAAGCAAGGAGCGTAAGCAATGCTGTGCTGAGTGAGCGCAAGTTTGTTTTCATAGTTGCTATTTGTTAAAGTATTTCTTTCCGTTCTTGATGTAGATTCCCTTCGGGGCTGTCGGCCATTTGCGACCTTGCAGGTCATAAATCTCCTCACTATTATAGTGGTTGCTTATAGCCTCTATGCCAGTCAAATCACCAGCAAGGAATTGTTCGACGAAGACACGCATCCAATAGCCGCCCACGACACTGCGAGCCTGGAACATGGCTTGCCTGCCACTCTTGACGTCGTGGTTGTCGCTGACAGGAACGCGCGATGTGGTTTCGTTGATGTACTTCCAAAGTGTATTGATGAGTGCTGTGCGTTGCGACTTTTGGTCAGCAAAGCCCATTGCCCACATCTGCCAATCGCTTTTGCAGTAATTGCCTCGGCTGTCAAGAGGCAGTCCAAAGTTTTGCATTTTGCTCATGTAAAAGGACATTTCTGTAGAGCGAACGTCTCTCATGAGGTTCCATTCCCATATTTTGTCCCATACAAGGTTGTACTTTGTGCTCCATGTTGCGCCGTCAGCACCGAAGTTAAGCAGGTAATGCCGGCTGCCGTTAGTGGAGAGGGCAGTCCTTTTCCAGAAGGTTACCATGTCCTGTGCCTTGGCTTTGTACTCGTCGGCCTTTTCGTTGTTGCCTAGCATGCGGCATATCTCGCTGTAACTCATGACGCCCATGATGGCTTTGGCGGCAAGATTGGTGTTGCGTGCACTATGTCCCATGAAGTCGTCTGTGCAGAGTTGGTTGGCAGGATCTTTGCCATTCTCGACAAGGTAGTTTGCCCACTTTGTCATGTAGGGCATGTATTTGCGGAGATAATCAAGGTCGCCATCAAGTTTGGCGATGATGGCTGCAAGGGTGAGCATGTTGCCGCTTTGCTCGACAGGCATTGTGCTTCCACTGCCGTCAGCAGGATTGCCATAATGGTTGCCATTAGCTTGCGGATAGTGTCCGAGGTCGTGATTGGGGAAGTCGTAGTTCCACTTGCCTAGAGCACTGTACTCAAAGACGGGGGTAATCATTGCCTTGGCTAATGCCGGAGAATAAATCCAATAGAGTGGCTGCGAAGGATAAGTCACGTCGAGCGTGTTGATGAAGCCGCCTGAGTTGTTTTCACGACTCATGAACATGAGGTTTCCCTTGCTGTCAGTGAAAAGTTTGTGTGCGGCGTTGACTTGTCGATAGACGCTTGCCAGAATCTCTGCATACTTTACGCCACCAACTTCATAACCGTCGAGATAGATTTGCCTGTCTGTGTTACGGCAGCGTTCCATGATGTCATAGTAGTTCTCGTAGAGGTCTTCGAAGCGTTTTGTGATAGTGTTTCTGCCGTTGCTTGCCCAGTAACCTTTCCTGTTATTCTTAAAGTATTGAATGGAGTATACGTCGTCGTATCCGAACATTGCAAAGGCGCGTTTGCCCTCGTCCGTTACGATGCCGATGCTGTCGTTATAGACTATGCTGTAATAAGTCCCGCCTTGAGTCGTTATGGTTGACGTGGAACTTGTGACGATGCCTTTGTCGGCGAACTCGTGCAGCAGCCTGTCATGCTTGCCGAGCTTGAGGTTGTGGCCTTTTGCTTTGTCGTTGAAAACGTAAACGTAGCCCCAGTCGATGAGGTCGCTGGTTTGCGACAAGACGTTTTGCGTTTCGTTGCCAGCATAGAGATATTCGTGGCCGTTCGACGTCTTGCGCTGTGTTTTTGTGCTTTGACTGGTGTTACGGACTGCCATCTCGGCACTTGTCTGCAGGTACATACGAACGTTGTGGGGCTGTCCGTCGTTTGATTTTGCTTGGTACGAGATGTAGGAGATGGGGGTGGAGAAGAGAATCAAGTCGCTCATCACTTGTGGCGTGGTGAAGACTACATCGAGGTCTATGCCGCCACATTGGAAGGTGTAGTAGGTGCTGGTTGCTGTGACTGTGCACGATTTCTGCTGAGCCTCTTCCAAAACACTCAGGTAGATTCCCATATCGACGTATGCGCCACCTGTCGTGTTGTGGCAGTGGCAAGCGAGGATGTTGTTGCCCGTCTGAAGCAGGTTCCTGTCGATTTTGACTGCAGTACCTGAGACGTCCCAAGTCTCGCCCGTAGAAACGACTCTTGTTCCGTTGATGTAAAGTTCGAAAACATCATCGTGCTTGTACATCAGATAATAGGAGGCATTGGGGTCTATCTCGTCGAGCGTGAAACTGCGTCGCACATAAATGTCCACGTTGCCACCAGACCAAGGGGTCTTTACCGTCTTGTTGTAGTTGTCGTCACCACCACCCCAAGGTGCTTCGCCGCTTTTCCAACTGCTGTCGTCGAAGTCGATACTTGTCCAAGAACCCGTTGGTTTGCTGGTGACGTATTTGCCTGTCCAAGCCTGCTCGGAAGCCAGCGGGCAGATGCCTTCCATGCTCTCGCCCATGAAACGGTAGGCTTTGTCGTCAACGAAAACGGCTCCGTTGAGGGGCTTCTTCGTGCCGCTCCAATGTGTGACGCTGCCGTCGTAGAGGTGATCGTACTTGCTCCAAAGGCAAAAGTACGGGTCAACCGTAATGAGAGGCACTGCTGGAAGTCGGAGCGAGTTTTGGTGAACGGGTGTGAAAAACTCGGCATCTTGTGCGTATCCGGCAAGGGAGAAAAGGCAGAGTATTGCTGTAAACAATCTTTTCATTAAGCTAACATCTTTGATTTTCCCTGCAAAGATACATTTTTTTTCGTTCTCTTCCTAATGTTGAGGCGAAAAAGCACAAATTACCCTTCGTTAGATGCTTCCAAACGAGGCGTGTGACGATTGCAAACGTCACGTTAGTAAATCACAATCGTCACGTTAGTAAAATGCAATCGTCACGTTAGTAAATCGCAAACGTCACGTGTGATGTTTCCCGACGTCACTGTAGGGGTGAACCGTTATCGTGTTTTGCGTTGGTAATCGGCTAGGGCAATCTGATAGTTCGCTTTTGCCTGAGCGAGGTCGTTTTGCGCTTTGCGATTTAAGGTTTCAGCATCGAGCAAGTCGGTCAAAGTACAGGTGCTCATGCGATATTGGTCGGATGTCATTCGCAGATTCTCTGCCGCTTCCTCACAACTGGCTTGTGCAATTTGTGTCTGACGGTAGGATTCTTGCAGATTTGTCCATGCTCTTTCGATGTCTATCTGCAACATCTGGCGTGCATTTTCACGGTCGCTTTGTGCCTCCTGAAGTTTAATTTTCTGCCGTTTCATCGCATAATTTCCACCCCACCAGTCGCTGATGGGAATGGATAGAGTTCCGAAAACGAGTCCGTTATTCATGCTCGAGTGCAAGTACTTCTTTATATTGTCGGAGAAGTCGCCTATTCCTGTGTGATATCCGCCTATTCCTACAGCCAGATGAGGCAGGTACTTGCCGCGTTCCATCTTGACTTGCAGTTCTTGAGCTTCAACCGCTTTGCTCAACAACTGCAGTTCTTCTCGATAATCTGGCGAGAGGTTCAGCAGGTTTTCGCTGGCTTCGATGGGCTGTTCCAAAGCCTTGTCCTCGAGAACAATATCGAAATTCTTGTCTGCTTCGGCAGGTTCGATGCCAATCTCCTGTGCAAGCAAAAGGCGCAATACGTGGTCGGCATTCTCGAGTTTGAGACGGTTGCTGGACAATTCCTGCTGTCGCAATCGAACTTTCAGCAAAGAATTGCGCGTGGTTACGCCAGCATTCAGGAAATTTTCCACCTGTTTCATCACCGCATCTACTTGTTTTTCAGCAGCATCGAGAGTGCTCAGGTTGTAACGCACACAAGCAAGTTGCCAGAAGCATTCCGTCACTTTTTGCAACACTTCCTTCTCTGTCAATTGTTGCTTGAGCGTCATCACATCCTGTTGCAGGCGAGCAAGTTTGTTTCCATAAACAATCTGTCCGCCATAGTAGAGTGGTTGAACGAGTGTGGCAGACACAGAATATGCTCTGTTGAACTCAGAAATGCTGAACGGAGTGCCAATAAGTGGAATGAACTGTTCGCTGATGGCGGCAATCTCTTGGGGATAAGTGCCATCCGCTTTCATCAGATCGTCAAAGAGACGGAAAGCAAGAACATTGGCACTGATGCGTGGAAAGTAGTTGGTGAAGGCTTCCTTCTTTTGCATAGATGCCGCTTCAATCTCATAGGCGGCATTGCGCAGTTCGTAATTGTTCTGCTTTGCTTTTTCAAGACATTGTTCTAGGGTCAGCCTCTGAGAGAATGCGTTGAGACTGACAAGCAAACATATAGAGAAAATGTACGGTTTCATCGAGTTTTCTTTATGATTGAGGTAGTGGTTCTTTGCTTAATTTCCAGTATACAACAGGCAGCACCGTCACGACCAAAAGCAACGTGCCAATTCCACCTGCGAAAATGGTAATGCCAACGGGCATCCAAAATGAGGAGCCACCCAATATCATGGGTATCACGCCGACAGCCGTAGTGGCAGTTGTCAGGAAGATAGGTACCATGCGTCGACGTCCTGCATCGAAAGCGGCATCGTGTACAGACATACCTTCTGCTATCTTTTGGTCTGCATGCTCGAATATAAGAATCTCGTTACGCATGATTATGCCCATCAAGGTAATGAAGCCAAACAGGCTGGTCAGGCCAAGCGTGATATCTGCAATGCCAAGACCAATCATCGCTCCAGGCAAGGAGAGTGCGATGGATGTCATACAAATGCCGGTCAAACCGAAACGGCGGAAGTTGAAGAGCAGGAAGAAGAAAATAATGACCAGCGCAATGCCGATGCCCAGGGCGACTTCGGGCACCGTCTCGAGGTTCTTTTCAGGTTCGCCGCCTATTTCAGCACGTACACCAGCAGGTAGCGGGAAGTCCTTGTCGAGAATATCCTTGATGTGGTTCTGCACCTTTGCAGCCAAGACGCCGCGTTTGTTCTCTGCAGTAACTGTGATGCATCGCTCGCCGTTGCGATGGATGATGTTTGTCGGCACCCATTTCGCCTTGACGTCAGCAACCTGCCGCAAGGGGATGCTGCTGATGGGTTGAGCCGTCGGAGTGAGGTAGAGATTCTCGATGTCGCCTATTTGCATTTGTTCTGTTTGCTTGTCACGCAGCACGACAGGCACTTCGTAGTTGCCCTCCCAGATGGTTGCAACTTGTGTCTTGCCAGTCTGCAAGGCGAGTTGCAGTTCCGCCATAGTGCGAGTGATGCCAAGTTGAGGTGCTGTGATGGGGTCGAGCGTAATGTCAACGACGGGCGAAGGCTGGTCGTAGTCAGTGTGAACCCACTCCAACTCGGGCATCTCGCGCATCCTTTCCATGAGACGCTCTGCAGCAAGTTGGATGCTGTCCAAGTCATTGCCATAGAAACGATACTCGTAAGTCGGCACAGGCAAGTAGTCCATTTGCTTGAAACGAACGTAAGCTCCTGGCCAGAAGTTGCTCAGGCGAGGTGCATACTCGTTCAGCATCTCGAATGTCGTCTCTATGCTTGTTGTATTGACGATAAGTTGTGCGAAGTTCTTTCCACCCAGTTGCGGCTCATAACTTGTCTGGAATCTTGGCGAACTGCAGCCCATGAAAGTTGTGACGCTCGTGACGCGACTGTCTTTGGCTAGCGAATCGCGAAGAGCTTCTGTGATGGCTCGAGTCTCGTCCAAGCCTGCACCTTGTGGCAGATAAACCTCGCAAGCAAACTGATTACGGTCGGCAAAAGGGAATTGGCGAAGTTTGAGCGTAGGGAAGATAAGGGAAGTGAGGATGACAAGCACAACACTACTGCAAATGGTCAACCAAGGATTCTTGAATGTCCACTTCAAAACAACTTCGTAAATGTCCTGAACCCAATCGGTGACATCACGTTTGTCGGATTTCTTTTCCTTTGCCTTCTTGATGAGACGCACGTTCAAAGCAGGGATGATGCAGGCTGCAACGATAAGGCTTACCATTAGGCAGATGGTAATGGTAGCAGGGAAAAAGCCAATGACGTCACCCGCCTCGCCCGTCATTGTAAAGAGGATAGGGTAGAAGATGGCGCAGATGCAGACTGTTGCCAGCAGCATCGGCATGAAGTACTGCTTGACTGACATCACAGCAGCCTCTTTCCTGGCCATACCGTTTCCAAGGTATTCGAGGTAGCCATCAATGACGACGATGCTGTTGTCCACAATCATGCCAAGTACCACGATGAGCGAAGCCAACGTGATGATATTGAGGGGAATGCCCAGAATATACATGATGCCGACGCTTATGAAAGTTGAAAGCGGAATGGTGATGGCTGCAACGATGGCGCTTCTGAGCGGGAAGAGTATCATCATGACAAGGATGATGACAATCATCGACTCGATAAGATTGACGAGAAAGTCCTGGACGCTTGCCTCCACCACTTTCGGCTGGTCAGTTATACGAAGTACATCAACGTCAGCAGGAAGGTATTCTTGGCGGAACTTCTCGATGACTTTATTGACTTCTTTGCCGTAATGAACGATGTTGTTGCCTTCTGTCATTTCGAGCGAAAGCAGAACGCATCGTTTCCCATTGCTTTCGATATAGCTGTCGCTTGTGTCGTACTCTCGTTTCACTTCTGCAATGTCGCGCACACGAACAACTTTACCTGTAGCATCGGAATAGATGATGTGATCCATCACTTCCTGTTCAGAATGCCGAGTTGTGGCAAGATGAAGAGGAATGTTGGTCGAAGGTGTGCTGACGTTTCCACTCAGCGTCGTGAAACCTTCATTGGAGAGGGCAGACATGAGGGCAGCCTGTCCGATTCCATAGGCAGCAAGACGTTCACGATCCACGTAGATGCTCAACTGCTCTTTCTTTTCTCCGTACTGTCTGACATTACTTACACTCTTGACGCGTCGCAGCCGATCAGCCAGTTCGTCGCTGTATTCTTGGAGTTCGCGATAAGAACGTTCGTTGCTTTCTAACGTGATAAGCAGGGCTGAAGCATCGCCGAAATCGTCCTTTACGATGAGTGCCACAACGCCGCTTGGCAGTTGACTCTTGTAGGCATTGACACCGTGTTTCACCTTGTTCCAGATGGGTGCAAGGTTTGTGAGGCGAGGGTTGAAATAAACTTTCATAAAGCACAAGCCGTTCATGCTTTGCGTGGTTGTCTTCGAACGATCCACCTCTTTAAATGTGAAGATGTAGCGTTCTAGGGGACGAGCCACTTGTGCTTCGATTTCTTCGCTTGTTGCTCCAGGCATTACAGCTACCACAACTCCCATTCGTATTGTGAAAGGAGGGAACTCGTCTTTCGACATCTTTACGAGTCCGTAGAAGCCAAATGCAAGCAATATGATGGTGATGAGTGCCGTGATGCCTCTGTTGTTGAGTGGCCAAGCAGACCAATGTCGCATCAGGGCGCTTTGTTTCCTTTGTTCCATGTGTTCCTCTTGTTCTACTTTACTGTGCTTCCTTCACTTACTTTCTGGTAGCCTTCCACAATTATCCTGTTGCCTTCAGTTAGGCCGGAAAGGATGATGATTCGGTCGCCTTGTGCTTGACCGACTTCGACGGGCTGCCTGTGTGCTTTGCTTTCCTTGACGACCCAAACGAATTGGTGTCCGTCTGCACTTTGTTGAACGCTTCGAACAGGTATGGTTATTGTTTGGCTTGTGCCGTCAAGGCCATCCTCGTCGGCATCTGCCGTTACGTTTACGACCATTCCTGGCAGCAGTTCAAGGCCAGGATTGTTTACTGAGAAGCGAACGTCGTAAGTGTGTGTCAGGACATCGCCTTGTATGTCGCGAACGAAGTAGTTGCTGTGGAAAGACTTCCCACCAAGGGCTTCGGCTGTGATTGTCACGCCTTTGCCTGCTCTTCCTTGACGCGGATTGAACGAGGCTATCTCTTTTTCTGGGATAGAGACCTTAACCTTTACCTTCGAGATGTTGAGGATTGTGCAAACGGGTTGTGAGGGAAGGGCGGTCATTCCGCTTTCTATCTCTTTCTTTCCGACGATTCCGCTGCATGGCGCTTTCAGGCGACAATCGGCAAGGGCCTTGCCTGCCATTTGAAAGCTGGAACGTGCCTGTTGGACTTTTGTCTGCACGTTTATCCAGTCGATTTCTGAGATTGATTGTGATTGGTACAGCACTTCCATGCGTTTTTGTGTGTCGAGGGCCTGATCGTAGGCGGCTTTGGCGGCTTGAAGGGTGTTCTCGCATTGAACGGGATCCATTTCTGCGATGAGTTGGCCTCTTGTTACGTATTGTCCTTCCTGCACGTAAACTCTGGTGACTGTCCCCATTCCAGTGAAGCTGACGGGTGTGCTGCTTTCCTCTTCCACTTTGCCTACGTAGTGTTTTCCCATGGGTGTCGAGTTTGCGCAGACAGTTTCGGTAGTGACTTTCAGAGCCTCCACTTCATAGCTTTTCTCGCTTCTTCCGCAGGCAACCAACAGAATGGTGATTGCCAGGATAGCGAATGTGTTGAGTTTATTCATAGTTTTATGTAATTTTTCTAATTCGGGTGCAAAGGTAGCAACTTTTTCCCCACATTATTATATTATTATGTCGCTAAGGTTGTCCCATTTCTCCACATTTGTTCCCTTTTGGAGAAAAAACGAACAAAAAGAGGGGAAAAAGGTTACACGATATGAAAGAAAAATCTTATCTTTGTGGTGAAAAAACGGAGGTAATATGGAAAAACTCGACTTTCAGGCTATCGTGGACAGTAAATTCAACTTCCACTGGAACGAACACATCGCGTTGTTCTGCGATTTCGAGGAGGTGAGGAACCTCTCTATCTCTGATGTTCTTGTCGAAGGTTTCCTGTTTGCTGTGGTGACTCACGGCCAGGCACAGATTTCGGTTGACGATAAGACTTATCAGTTGAAAGAGGGCGATGTCATTACCTGCAAGCCTCGCAATATCTTCGAGCGAAGCATGATGAGTATGGACTTCAATGCCTTGTTGTTGTTCCTATCGCCAGAATATGTGGCGCAGCTCTCGCAAATGGTTCGCATGGAATGGACTTATTCCACTTTCTCCACTTCCCACAAGATACTTCATGCCGATGAAATGGCGGTAAAACGCTTCCGTTACTACTTCGACCTGCTGCAGAATCACCTCTCTTGCCCCAATTCCCCGCACAAAGAACTGAGCCTGCGTTTGCTCTTCGCTTCAATGGCTTACGACCTTCACGATTTGCATGATTTTCAGGGTGAAGAGCTTATGTATCAGACTTACAGTTCTGGCGAGAATATTTTGAGGCAGTTCATGCAGCATCTTCACGACCCGTCTCAGCCCTATCTCAACGTTAACGAATACGCAAGTCTGTTCAACATCACGCCAAAGTACTTTTCGAGTGTCTGCAAACGGCTTACCGGCAAGACTGCGAACCAACTGATCAGCGATGAAATCGTGCGTTCTGCTCAAATCACGCTTCGAGACAGCAGCAAGAGCATCAAACAGATAGCAGCCATGATGGGCTTCAAAAACCAGTCCCATTTCGGCAGATTTTTCCGTCAGCAGACAGGCGTTTCCCCACAACAATACAGGGAAGGGAAGACACTTTAGCAAGTCATTGAAAATCAGCTCGCCTGCGAAGTCCGAAAACGTGGCACGTGATGTTTGCAAACGTCACACTAGTAAAACGCAAACGTCACACTAGTAAATTGCAATCGTCACACTAGTAAATTGCAAATGTCACACTATACGTTTGCAATCATAACACTATACGTTTGCAATCTTCCCACGTTATGTTTTCCGACTTGACACACTAAATCTGGTGTCGTCATCTTTCGTTTGTGTCGCAAAAGCACGTCATTCTTTCCATTCAGGCAAAAAAAAGAGCTAAGAAAGTGCAACCTATCAAAAAAAATGCTAACTTTGCCCCGCTTTATGTGCGTAAATTTGCACGCGAGCTAGACAAATGACGCAATTTAACATGATAAGACTGATGACTCGCAGGCTCATGCTCCTGCTCTCGATCCTGCTGACTCCAACCATACTTCGGGCATACGATCCGGCTGTAGATCAACTCCTTTCCGGTTCCATGATATACTCTGGAAATGAGACGAAGGCTGCTCTGGCTTTCGATGGAAGCGCGTTAACTTATTACAGCGCAAGTTCGAGCGCTTTTCAATGGGTTGGTCTCGACTTGGGAGAACCCCACGTCATCACTCGCATCCTCTACACTCCTGCACCAGGTTCTCAAGGTGCTGACCGCATGTTGCTCAGCCTTTTCGAGGGAGCCAACAGTCCTGACTTCATGGATGCGGTTCCCCTCTATCTCATCAGCACCAAGCCGAGTATTGGCACGGAGACTACGGCGGAAATCAACGTGAGTCGCGGTTTCCGCTATGTTCGTTACGTAGGCGGCACAGGTTCATACGGCAACGTGGCCGAGTTGAAGTTTTATGGGCATGTGGGAGAAGGCGATGACAGCCAGTTCTACCAGATAACAAACCTGCCCACACTCAGCATTCATGTGCAAGACAACATCCTACCGATGAATCGTGGCGAGGATTTCGAGTCGCAATCAATGCTCATCTACGACGGAGGAACACTCATTCAGGAGTATCCCATCTTGTTCCGAGTTCGTGGCAACTATTCCGCATCGCACGAGAACAAAGCCTTCCGCATGAAGTACAACGACGGAAAGAGCCACCATGTAATGCGAGGAAGCAAGAACGAATCACCCACAAAAGCCAAGAAATGGGTGCTTATCAACAGCTATCGCGACAAGACCTTGATGCGAAACCCTGTTGCTTGGATGATGTCGAGGCGCGGAGAGAGGGACTTCACACCTTGGTTCCAGGTCGTGGATCTCGTTGTTAATGGCGACTATCGAGGCACTTATACCTTGGCCGACGCAGTTTCTGTGGATGCGAAGCGCATCAACATAACCGAAATGTTGGACACGGACATCGATGAGGAAAGCATAACTGGCGGCTATCTTATCGAGTCGGATAACAATTATAGCCGTGAGACATATCATTTCCTGTCTGGTCACGGCAACCAGATGTCTGTGCATGAACCGGACGAAGACGTCATGCAACCTGAACAGTTCAACTACATCAGGAACACATGGAACAGCATGGAGAATGTTCTCTTTGGTTCGAACTATACTGACAGAGAGAGTGGACTGCGCTCAGTCCTTGATATGGAAACGTTCCTCAAATGGTTCCTCATAAGCGAGTTCAATGGCAATACCGACATGATTTGTCAGGTCTTCCATTACAAGGAGCGTGGTGACGACCACTTCTATACAGGACCTATTTGGGATGCAGACCTCGCCCTCGAGAATGACCAAACCACATATCCTGCAAACGAACGCATGGATTGGACCTATAAAGTACGTCAGGCTGGCAATTACGGACAACTTGTCAGCCGAGTTCTTTCCGATCCGTCTGTCTTTGCCAACCTGCAAGAGTTGTGGGCTAAACTTCGAAAGAAGGGCAACTTCGAGCCTGAAGATGTGGCAGCAGACGTAGATTCGCTTCGAAACGAGGTACGGGCATCTGCCAACCTCAACTTCATACGTTGGCCCTACCTCAATCAATGGCTCTCACTCAACCCTGCAGTTCCTGGTTCTTGGGAAGCGGAGGTTGACCGTGTTCGCGACTACGTTCGTGACAGGGTCGCATGGATGGACGAGATGCTTTCTTATGGAACAATCCGACAGGAAAATGGTATCTATCAGATTGGCACAGCCCTCGATCTCTGTATCTTCAGCCAACTGGTCAACGAGAACGGTATGATAGATGCAAAAGCCGTACTTGTTGGCGACATAGATATGATGGACTATAATGAAGAGTTCAAGCCTATCGGATTGTCTTCTGCTGCTTTCGCTGGTAGTTTCGACGGCAAAGGACACACTATTCGCAACCTCCATCTCAGTGGTGGCGAAGCAGTCGGACTCTTTGGCTATGCAGGAATGTGTACCTTGAGCAACATTGTCTTCGACGAGAGTTGCTCTGCTGAGGGCTCAAGGTACGTTGGAATGCTTGTCGGCTATGCTCGTAACGGCACAGTCAACGTGTCAGGAATCGAGAATCACGGCTCAGTTACGGCTACGGACAGTTATGCTGGAGGCATCATCGGCTCTGGCAGACTGTTGGCAACCTTCAATTTGACTAATTGCAGCAACACAGGAACGATTACTGCTCCCACCAGTGCTGCGGCTCTTGTTGGCCCGTCTGCAGGCAAGATGACTGTGGTGAACAGTTACAACATAGGTACTGTAAACGGAGCAGTCGAAGGGAAAGAGTTCGCATTTGCAACGAAGAGTCTTGTCCTCAACAATTGCTGGGACTACACTTCCACACAGACCAACAACATGACACCCGCTCAAGTGGATAACGGCTACCTTTGCTATCAGCTCAACTTCAACGGTGGTGGCGACAAATGGCGCCAGAATCTTGACAATGGAAGACAGCACGACCCATATCCTGTCCTGCGAAAGATTTCTGGAACAGTCTTTGAGAAGGAAGGAAGATACACCAATATAAACGCTGAGGCGTCAACGTTCCGCTACTATAAACTAGTGGTAACCTATCTGCAAGGCGGTGGAAGTTGCATCCAGTTCTCAGAGTTTGACATTCTGAACGAAAGCCTCGAGGAAATCCCTGACCTGTCAGTCTATGCCGGAGGGCCTGAAGGATTCTATAACGAGAACTGGGAGAATGCGGCTGATAACGCGACTTATACCAAGTATTGCGCTTCATTCTCAGGTTATGCTTACTTCCTCTTCGATGCTGGCAGCGAGGTAGATCCTTACGGATATCGCATTTATACTGCTAATGACACGCAGAGCAATCCTGGTCGCAACCCGAGTTCCTGGAAGCTTTACGGCAGCAACACCCAGCTTTATGATCCTGAAGACAGCGAGTGGGTGCTTATTGATGAGCGCGAAGACGATTGGACAATGGAAGCCACGAACTATACACCTTACGACTTCTATATTCCTCATGCACTTGAATCGCTCGCTTTGGACAAGCATTCGGCTATGCTCGAAGTCGGTCAGGAAACGCAACTGGAGGCAATTCTCACGCCTGTCATCATGCAGAACATCGGCCTGCAATGGACTTCCACCAATGAAGATGTTGCCACAGTCGACCAGAACGGACACATCGTGGCAGTAGGTTTAGGTACGGCAGACATCATCCTTTCCGCTCCCAACTACAGTACCTTGCAGGACACTTGCAAAGTTACAGTCGTAGAAGAACTGCCAGGACACCGTTACTATCAGTTTGCGATAGAGGCTATTCGGAATGGCGGTACCATCCAGTTCTCGGAGTTCGACCTCCTTGATGCTGATGGCAATGAGATAGATCCACTTACTCTTTATGCTTGGACAGGGAACTACGTCAGCAATCATCCGCAAGCAGACCTCTTCGACAACTCTCCCTACACTAAGTATTGCGGCAGTTTCAGTGTGGGCACTACATTATATATATATGTGGATGCAGGGAAAAAGGTCACACTTTCAGGCTATCGGATAACGACTGCCAACGATACCAACAAGTATCCTGGCCGCAATCCTTCTTCGTGGTCACTCTTTGGCAGCAACACCAAGAGCGAAGTTCCCGACGACGAGGTGTGGACTTTCCTCGACCATCGCGAGAATGATAACACGCTTGGAGCAGTCAACTATACACCTTACGACTTCTTCTTCAGCTATCCTCAGCCCGTTATTCCTGGAGATGTGAATGGCGATGGAGAGGCGAATATGCTTGATTATGAGGCTCTTAAACTCTATATCGTGGGCAAACCGGTAGAGGGATTCGTCCCTGAAGCTGCCGATCTCAATACTGATGGAAAGGTAAATGCACAAGATCTGGTGCTGCTGAGAAATATGATAATGAACTGACGGGCAAAACGTGGGCAGCATCGTTGGCAAACGTAACACTATACGATCGCAAACGTAACACTATACAATTGCCAACGACACACTATATGATTGCAAACGTCACGTGTGACGTTGAGCAATTTCACGTGTGACGCTGACAAAGTTTCCGTGTGACGCTGAACTGCTCACCCAATTGAACAAAAAAAGACCGGCAGAGATACTTATTTAACCAAAAGCAGTTAAAAAACGTTAACAAAAGAGAAATAAGTGTCAACGAAAGCAAAAAGACAGAACGAAAATACTTATCTTTGCTTGCTATTCGTCACTAAAATGTGGCAGAATCCGGCAATTGCGACGTAAAAACAAAGAAAATCATATTAATTAAACCAATTTATTAACTTCTAAAACCAAACAAAAATGAAGAAAGTAATTACATCTTCACGCACTCTTTGGTTCGGCCTCCTCACTATGGTGATGATGCTTGCCAGTCAGAGTGCATTGGCGGAGTACGTTCCACTCACCGCTTTGTCTGGCATTGATGCTTGGTCTGGTGGCGGCGAAGACCACAAGAGTCTGGTCGATGCAAATGTCGGAACAAAGTGGGGTTGCTGGTTCGACCCAAGCCTGAGTGATGCGGAATCGTGGCCTACGAACACGGACAATTCCAGCAACATCTGCTATATTATCATTAAGGCAGAGAAGGCTGTAGTTCCCGAGTACTACTTCCTTGTTACAGGTAACGATACAGGTGGCAATCCTGGCCGTAACTGGGCTACATGGAAGATTTATGGCGGTAACTTCGCAAGCGACGACTTGGCTGTTCGCAATGGCGAAGGATGGACACTCATCGACGATAAGGAAGATGAGCCCCTGCCGGCAGCAAACACCAAGGAAATCACACTCGACTTCAGCGAGCCTACAACAACCGCTTTCCAGTATTTCTGGATTGAGATTGAGAAGACTGTGGAGGATGCCGATGTTTATCAGCAGATGAGTGAATGGGGTCTTGGTTCTTATGGCGACTTCCAGAAGTATCTCAAAGACCTTGCTGATGCAGGTACTGGCATTGACGAACCTGTACGTCTCAATGTCCTCGAGGGAACTAAGATGACAGGTAATGAAAACTTGCCTATGCTTTTCGACGGCGATGTAACGACCAAGTGGGGTAATGGCTTGACCAACAGAAATGAAGGTGAGACAGCCAATGGCGCATACTTCATTGTCAAGGCTTCTCGTTCTATGCTGCCCACATACTATGCTCTGACTACAGCCAACGATACTCAGCAGTATTCTGGCCGTAACTGGAAGCAGTGGCAGATTTATGGCATGAATGCCGATAGCGACGAGGCTGTAAAGCGTGATTCTGAAGGTTGGGTTGCTCTCGACAAGAAGTACAATGTCGGCAGAGATCAACTTCCAGCAGCTAACTTCACTCAGGTATTCTTCACTCTTTCCGAGGACAACGAAACTGAGTACAGATATTTCAAGCTGGAGCTCGACCAGATTATGACTAGCGGCGATTACATGCAGATGGCTGAGTTCGCTTTGGGCGACCAGTACACACTTGCATTGGATCTGGATGCTATTGCTTCGTCTGCAGAAAGTGACTTCGATCCCGACATTTTCGCAGAGAAAGCTCAGCTCGACAAGATGGTTGAAATCATAGCAAACGTAAAGGCTTGCACCGATCCAGCGCAGTTAGGTTCGCTGAGAACGGCTATCGACAATCAGAAAAAAGTGATTGAACAGTCTGCTGCAAGCTATGCAGAACTGATTACTGCTCGCAATCAGATTGTCAATGCCATCGATGGTGGCAAGCTTTCTGACGAAGCTGTCGCTTATCTGACAGCATGGATTAGCGAGACTGATCCTATCGCTCCAAATGAGGACTATCCTGTTGGTAACCTTGCTTACCTCAAGGCTAACCGCCAGATTACCGGTGCAGAAGCTGTGGCTGAGGCAAACCGCATCAATTCTTACCTCATCAACAACAGCGAAACAGATCCTGCCATCTATGCTACATACGAAACAATCGTTGATGCAAAAGGTTTCAACGAAGGTGAGTACGGACATGGTCTTATCGATGGTGACCGTGATGGTACCAAGTGGTGTGCAAACACCAGCCACCAGCCATGGGTTCTTGTCTTCAAGGCAGACACTCCCATCCAACCTACATACTATGGCCTTGTGACAGGTGGTGACACCTCCAGCTATCCTGGCCGTAACTGGAAGAGTTGGAAGATCTATGGCGCCAACTTCGATGAGCCTGTGGAGCCTGTCATGATGGACGATCCAGACTTCTCGAGCAAGGCTGATGCTATCCGCAACTCCGATGCTTGGGTTCTCATTGACAACAAGGTCAATATCGGCAGCGACATTCTCCACACAGAGAGCCTGTTTGAGAGCTACCTTTATCTGTCCGAAGGTTGTGCAGTTCCTTATGAGTACTTCAAGATTGAAGTTTCTGCAGCAGGTAGTGGCGACCTCATTCAGATGAACGAGTTCACATTCTACAACACAGGTAACCTGTTCGAATATCGTGAAAGCTTCGTAGATGAGTTCGTTGATTATGATCCAGCAGAAAGACTTGCTTATGGCGAGGACATCGATGCTTATAAAGATAAGTTCGAGGAACTGCAGACCACTGTTAACGCTCCCGATGTAATGAAGCTCAGGAACGAACTGACAGCTCTCCAGAGCCAGATTGAAGCATCTGCTGACAAGTACGAAGAGTACGAGGCTATTTACGAAGAAATTCCAGGTCTCGACATTCCTTCTGAAAGCCTGACTGCTTGGCAGACTGGCTACACCACAGAAAATGTAGCTCCCGGCAGCATGTACATTCGTGGTACTCACGACAATATCGTTAACACCGAGACCAACTATGGTTCTCTTGATAACGATCAGCTCCAAGCTGAGATTGATTACCTCCAATGGATTATCAATGCAGTAGACGAAAGCAACGATTGTCACTACATCCTGCTTGGCGGTAACACAGTAAGTCAGTTTGGTGACGGCTTCTATGGTCACCTCATTGATGGTATCGCACTGAACACAACAGAAATTAATGAAGAGACAGGCGAAGAAGTTGAAGTCAAGGCTACCAAGTGGGGCGGCTCACCCGATCCCGATGGTAATACCTACATCATCTTCCGTACCCTCGACAAGACCAATCCGTTCTTCTACACTCTGACAACAGGTAACGATGCAGCTTCTTATCCTGGTCGTAACTGGGGCACTTGGTACATCTATGCCGCTAACTTCGAAGGTGACGGCGACGCCACTAAGGATGCTGAGGGATGGGTTCTCGTTGACGCTAAGGAAGACACAGGTCAGGACCGTCTGCATCCCGTAAATGCACAGCCTTCTTACTTCGGCTTCAGCACCGAGACCACCGAAGAGTATACATATTATAAGGTAGTCGTAACGAAGGCTTACAACGGCTCTCAAATTCAGATGAACGAAATCTACTTCGGTACAGAAGAAGAGTTTGAGGCAATCAAGGCTGAGTACACTGCTGCTGCTCAGGAATTCAACACTGATGTTACAGCAGAACAAGCTCTCATTGACGAATATGAGGCAACAATTCCTGACATTGACGAGTGCGCTAACATGGAGGCTCTCTTCCGTGTGAACTACGCTCTTGAAACTCTCCGCGATAAGATTGAAGCAAGTGTTGCTACATACGAGAAGTATCAGAACACAGTTGAAGAAGCTAAGGCTTACCTCGCAGAGAATGGCTTTGCTGAAAGCGAAGCTCTGACAGTCTTCCAGAACTACCTGAATGGTGATGTTGCTGAAGGCCCATCAGAACTCTATCCTAATGGTGTTGCTGCTTACATTGTCGACGAGCACACTTTGGCAGACAGCGTTATTCTCGAAGAAATTGAGTTCCTGGAATCCTTGAAGGTTGCTGCTGTTGCTGCAGGTTATGGTCCTGGCATGGAGATTACTCCTCTCATTGTCAACCGTACCTTTGCAAAGGCTGGTGACATGCTGAAGGATGAGGCCGGTAACAACGTTGGTCGCGAGGCTGAAGGTTGGGACGGCTACATCTATCGTAGCAATAACGATGGCGAAAGCGACGTTTACGCAGCTGAGTTTTGCAACGTAAACGCTAAGTTTGATGTCAGCCAGACACTCACAGACATGAAGCCCGGTTACTATAAGGTAACTCTCAATGCCGGCTATCGTGCTAATGGCGACGATAAGATGCTGAGCTACAACTATGCAGCTATGGCATACGCTAACGAAATCGCCACTTATGTTCCTGTTATTCGTGAAGGTGCTGCTGACGACGAGCAAGCTTGGAAGGGCGCTTATGCCGACAAGCAGATCTACAGTGCTGACTCTACTGAAACATTCGGTTGGGGTATCTGGGGTTGCGAAGGTGCTGCCCATGCATTTGCACAGGGCCGCTATGCAATCACTATGGTTGCTAAGGTAACTGATGGCACTCTGACTATCGGCGTGAAGAACGAAGGCACTCAGGGCAACGAATGGACCGGCGTAGGTAACTTCAAGCTCTGGTATCTCGGTGAAGAAGCAACTGCAGAGGCTCTCGAAGAGGCTGCTGAATACAATGCTGCTCGCGTTGAAACGTTGGCAAAGTATCTGGAAGAATCAGAAGGTACAGAGGCTGAGAACTACAGCTTGGCTCCTGGCTTCGGTGCTGTTCAGATGACTACGCTCCAAGAGAATGGTGCTGCTACCTATGAAGCTGAAAAGATCATCGGCGAGACCATGCAGTCTATCTACGAAACGAAGAAGGCTTACCTCGCTCTCTACGAGGCTTCAGAAAAGGTTTACCTACATTGGATTGACTACTATGTTCCAAAAGAAGGTGAAGAAGGTCTCGACGAAGCAATCTTTGGCGTAAGAGAGAATCTTGACGAAGGTGCATACGCTGATGCCGAAGCTACTCTCGCAGCAAAGGCTGAACTCTATGCAACATGGCCCGACTACCTGCAGTTGAAGCAACCCACAAAGGTTGATGTATCACAGTCAGACTTCACATTCGACCTTGAATCAACTGGTTCAAGACCTAACCTCGACCTCGCAAACATCTATGAGCCTCTGGAAAAGGATGAGACAATCCTTGCCTTCGACTATACTGCTGAGCAGGATATCGAGAATGGCGTGATCATGTACAATACTCCTCAGCTGATGACTGATGTCAGAGAGCAACTTGCTACTCTTCCCGCAACAAGCGAAATGACTACAGTTTACGTCAATGTTGCAAAGGGTATTAAGCAGCTCGGCTTCGGTACTGCTGTAGATCATGGTATCCGTTGGTACATCAACTACAATGCCGGTGCAGAAGATGTTCTTAAATTAGTTGCCCAGAACTTCCGCTTCATTACGAAGGCAGAGATGAAGGCAGCTGGCGGCAAGCCTCTGAATGGTGAGGTTGGTGATGTGAACGATGACGGTGACGTTTCTATTGCCGACGGTGTAGCTGTTCTGAACGCAATGGCAGGTCAGGATGTTCCTGGTGATGCTGATGTGAACGGCGACGGTGACATCTCTATTGCCGACTTCGTAGCAGTCCTCAACATCATGGCAGGACAAGGACAATAATCTCTCAGACTACTCTATCATTCTCTTGGTCAGGCCTCGTGCCTGACCAAGAGAATATCTTTAAATTAAGTAACACCTATTTATATTACAACAATGAGGAAGCTCATTCTTACACTCTCAACGTTATTCTTTATCATCTGTTCTTGTACGGAAGACATTGATACATCTGCGCGCTATGTCTTTACGGAATATACAGTTGCCAGCTATCTTGAGGCACACGCAGACTATTCACAGTATCTCGAACTGACAAAGTTGGTGCCTGTGAGTGGTAGGAGTAAGTCTTCCGTCTACCAGCTCCTGACGGCGCGTGGTAACTATACATGCTTTGCACCCACTAATGAAGCGATTAATGATTACCTGAAAGACTTGGTTGAACAGGGATTGATTAACGAACCTTCGTGGGATGCTTTTACTGACGAAAGGAAGCTCGACTCTATCCGTAAGGTTGTCGTGCTTAACACGGTTATTGATGGTGGCGATATGGAATCGCAGCGATACACCATCAACCTTATTAATTCAATTGGATACGGAAAAGAAAATGCAGAGTTCCCTCTGCCTAATATATATGACCACAAGCTGACTGCCAGCAAGAGCAAAGGAGATACAATCTACCTTGACAAGGAGTGTCCTATGGACCCTGTCAATTGTGACATTCCTGTCATCAATGGTGTCATCCACCAGTTGCACAAGGTTATTGCTCCGAAGGACGAGTCTTGTGCCCGTTATTTGCAAGTTATCCTCGATGAGAAGCGAGAGGGCTATCTGATGATGGCCAGGGCGTTGCAGGCTTGCGGCTTTATGGACACGCTGAGCAAGGTGCGCGATGAGGCTTACGAAGCGCTTTACCAAGCAGAAGGTGAGAACCTTGACATGAAGGATTACCAGTCGAAGGGTGGAGGCGACATGTCTGCTACGGCTGGAGACCCGGATGCACATGCTCCAGAGCACAGAAAATATGGTTTCACGATTTTCAGCGAGACAGACGAGTTTTGGCAGTCGCAAGGAATTGATCCGACGGCTTCTGATGCTATTGAGAGGTTGCAGAACTGGATCGTGACAAACAACATGTACCTCAGCGATGGCGGTTATCAGGCTGACAACAACTACACTTCTCCCAAGAACATGTTGTATCAGTGGGTTGCCTACCATGTGTTGCCCATGAGAATTCCTGCCAACAAGTTGGTGCACCATTGCAACGAGTTGGGTTACAGCTACAGTGCTCCTACCAGATACTCCATCCCAGTCATGGAATGGTATCCGGTGTTTGGAGGTGGCCGTTTGATTAAGATATACGAGAGTGCTGAGAGTAATGGTATATACCTGAATACTTTCCCTGAAAGAGACAATGGTATAACTGGAACTGGACACGAGAGCTATTGCGCTCCTGAGAAGCGTGGCGTTCTTATCGAAACGAATAGTGAAAAAGCGATAGTTACTGACATTGTCAATGCCTGCATCTATCCCATAGACAAGCCTCTGGGATATAATGATGTCACGCGTGATGACTTAGGCAAGGAACGTATCCGCTTCGACCTGTTTGCCCTCTTCCCCGAAGCCATTACCAATGGCATTCGCCGTGCTGACAGCCCGCTCGGCAAGTGGCAGCATGTCTTTGTCTCTCTCTACAACAGGTATAATTATTTCGACAACATGAGAATCATGAATGAGGAAACGCACTTCATTCATTATAATGGTTACAAGACACCTTGGGCTAACTACAGTGGTGACGAGGATAAGGCTTTCGGACATTTTGATATCATTTTCAAGTTGCCTCCTGTTCCCAAACGCAACACATACGAGTTCCGTTACAAACTGCTTGCCACTGCTGCTCGCGGCATTGTGCAGGTTTACTTCGGTAACAATCCGGACAAACTCCCAGTAGCCGGCATTCCTATTGACATGACGAAGAATGTGGAAGTCTTCTTTGGCGAAGGTGCAACGTGGGGAGACTTGTCGGACAACGGTAAGGATGAAGACCAGATTATCGACATTGACCATAAGCTCCGCAATCACGGCCTGATGAAGGCAACGAAGCACGAGACGGAGATGAGTGCCACTGCTACTGCCCGTTCGAAGAACAATTGTAGCCGACACATCATTGTGCGTCAGACACTCGATCCTAGCGA
This sequence comes from uncultured Bacteroidales bacterium, assembly GCA_902779315.1. Taxonomy (GTDB): domain Bacteria; phylum Bacteroidota; class Bacteroidia; order Bacteroidales; family Bacteroidaceae; genus Physcousia. The sequence continues at coordinate 30,184 of CACZBC010000022.1, forward strand.
GACCTATTATGTCCGCTTCAAGTCTGTGCAGCCCGACCTGACACGTCCTGAACTGTACCTCGACTACTTCGAGTACTGTCCGAAGGAGATATATGACAGCCCCGAAAAGCCGGAGGATATCTGGTGATGTAAAGAGCTGATTATCAAGCAGGCGTGCTTTTATGTAGGTAAGGGCACGCCTTGTTTGTGAACACAACGTGGATAGTTTTCAAACTTCACACTAGTAAATTGCAATCGTCACACTAGTAAATCGCAATCGTCACACTAGTAAATCGCAATCGTCACTGCAGTTGTTTGAGAATGACTCATAAAGCATAATAAATATAAAGGTATGAAACGAATATTATTCCTCTTTCCCTTCTTGCTGACGACCTTGTTGTCGACAGCTCAGCAGAAGTCTTTGCGCGAGTTGCAGCAAGCCTTTGTCGATTTGCGTTTCGGCATGTTCATCCATTACAACATGCCCACCTATTCCATCGAGGACTGGCCCGATCCCGATATGCCCGTGTCGGCTTTCGCTCCGACAAATCTCGACTGCCATCAGTGGGCAAGGGCTGCCAAGTCGGCAGGCATGACTTATGGATGCCTCACGACTAAGCATCATAGTGGCTTCTGCATTTGGGACACGAAGACGACCGACTACAATTCCCTTCAATCGCCAGCCCATGTCGATGTGGTTCGCCAGTATGTTGATGCTTTTCGCCAAGAGGGACTTGCCGTGATGCTGTATTTCAGCATCCTCGACACCCACCATCGCATCCGTCCTGGGCACATCAAACCCGAGCATACCAAGTTCATCAAGGCCCAATTGAAAGAGCTTCTCACCAATTATGGCGACATTACGGCTCTCATCATCGACGGTTGGGACGCTCCTTGGTCTCGCATATCTTACGACGAAATCCCTTTCGAGGAGATTTACAACTACATCAAGAGTTTGCAGCCCAATTGCCTTGTTATGGACCTAAATGCAGCCAAGTATCCTCGCGAGGCACTCTTCTACACCGACATCAAGTCGTATGAGCAAGGTGCAGGACAGAAGATAAGCACCAGCGAGAACCGCCTTCCTGCTCTTGCTTGCTTGAGTATCCAGCGCACTTGGTTCTGGAAGGAGTCTATGCCGACAGACAAACTCAAGAGTGTTCGTTGGCTTGTCGAGGAGAATATCCGTCCCTATAATGAAGCTTATTGCAACTTCATCCTCAATGTTGCCCCCAATCGTAAGGGCTTGATGGACGATAATGCCGTCGAAGCGCTTCGCCAAATCGGTCAGATCTGGAGGCATGAAGGGCCTACGAAACCTGTCCCTGAATGTGATGCCCCCATCATCAAACACAACTTCGCCAAGCGCCAACCCACAGAATACAGTTGGAGCAACGACTACGGAATAGGCGATTTCGCCAACGATGATGATTTTGCCTCTGCTTGGACCTCGCATCCGACGGTCGAAGAGCCGTGGTGGGAAGTCGACTTGCAAGGCAAGAAACGCATCTCGCTCGTGACCATTGTCGAGGAAACGAAAGGCAGTATTCAGACATATAAAGTGGAATACAAGAAGGGGAAACGCTGGCACACCATCTTCGAGGGAATAGCTCCCGAGTGTCGTGTCAAGCAACATCACTTCTCGCCCGTCAAAGCAGAAAAAGTCCGCATTACCATAAAACGGCATCATGGCAAACTTGCCTTGGCCGAGGTGGGTGTGTACTAAATAACATTCCTCTGTTGCCCTTTCTGTTCAGATAATGACAGATAGGGCATTTTTTTTGTCAATAAGCATTGATATCCCAGTTAAAATTTGTATCTTCGCGCCGTAATTTGCATAAATACACATAAAGACTAATGGAAAAGATACAAGAACTCACCGAAAAGATCCTGCGCGAGGGCGTGGAAAAGGGACAGGCTGAAGCCGACCGTATCATTCGAGAGGCAAAAGAGCAGGCAGAAAAGATTCTGCAGGAAGCTCGTCAGCAGGCTCAAGATATAGCAGCTCAAGCACAGAAGAAAGCAGCCGAAACCGATGCGAACACACGCAACGAGCTGAAGATGTACACAGGTCAGGCACTCAGCGCACTCAAGAGCGAAGTGACAAATGTGCTGACTGACGGCGTGGTTAAAGAGGCTGTCGAGGGTTTGAAGGCAAGTCCCGACTTCCTCGGAAAGTTTGCTGTTGCTCTCGCAGAAAAGTGGTCTGCCAACGAGCCCATCGTCATCTCCAGCAACGAGGCCGAGAGCCTGAAGGCTTACTTCGCAGCCAAGGCAAAGGATCTCCTTGACAAAGGTGTCACCATCAACAAGGTGAATGGCAAGGACACATTGCTCACAATTGCTCCCGCCGACGGCAGCTACAAGGTGAACTTCGGTCAGGAAGAGTTCGAAACCTACTTCAAAAACTTCTTGCGTCCACAACTCGTGGAGATGCTCTTCTAGCATAAAGGCTGATGGCAAATTACTATTGCATGATAGCCGGCTTGCCGGACATCGATCTGAAGGACGCAAAGCCGGGCCTGAGCATTGAGGAGATGCGGGAGCAATGCGAGGAGGTGCTCACACCGGGGGACAGGAAGTTGCTCTTCTACTTTTTCTTGCACTTCGATTGCGTCAACCTGGTCAAATTGCTTAAGAACCCCGAGGCAGACATCGACCAATGGGGCAACTTCACGCTCGACCAGTTGCGTGACCTCATTACCAGTGCCACGGAGCTCAACTTCAACGTGCATCGCTACCCAGCTTTCATGAGTATCTTTGCCCGCGAATATGCCTTCAACAAGGACAAGGCAGGCTACTTCCCCGAGGACGAGATGGCTTATCAGTTCTTCGATTATGCCATCAAGACTTGCCCCAATCGCATGATGCGTCGTTGGTACAAGTTGAATCTCGACATCACCAACATCCTCACAGCCATGCTGGCACGCAGCCAGGGCTGGAGCGTCGGTGACTTCATCAAGGGAGAAGGTGAGGTGCAGGAGATGATACGCGAGAACAAGACCAAGGACTTCAACCTCGGACTGGAGTTTGACTACATCCCTCAACTCATGAAGATTGTGGACGAAGAAGACCCTGTCCGCAAGGAAAAGATGATTGACGCCTTCAAGTGGATCTGGCTCGACGAGCGTACTTTCTTCGAACCCTTCAGCATGGAAGCAGTCTTCGCTTACCTCTGCAAGCTCGAAATGCAGGAACGTTGGGCAAAACTCGACGTCGAACAAGGCAAAGAAACCTTCCAGAGGATAATTGACGACCTGAGGAGCGAGGCACAAGTGCCTGAAGAATTCAAGGCTCCAACTATTCACAGATAAAAACAAACACAAGATAAGAACATGACAAAAGGTATTGTTAGTGGCGTAGTTGCCAATATGGTCACGCTCCGAGTGGACGGTCCTGTGCTCCAAGGCGAAATATGCTACATCACAACTGGTGGCGACCGATTGATGGCAGAGGTCATCAAAGTGGTCGGACAAGACGTATATGTGCAGGTTTTCGAAAGCACACGTGGTCTGAAAGTCGGTGCCGAAGCAGAGTTTACGGGACACATGCTCGAGATTCAACTCGGCCCGGGTATGCTCAGCCACAACTACGACGGACTTCAGAACGACCTCGACAAGATGGAAGGCGTCTTCCTGAAACGCGGTGAATACACTGAGGCTCTCGATGGCGAACGCCTTTGGGACTTCGAACCTCTCGTGAAGGAGGGTGACAAAGTGCAGGCGAGTGATTGGCTTGGCAAAGTGGAGGAGAACCATCAGCCCTTGAAGATAATGGCTCCCTTCCAGATGAAAGGCACAGCCACAGTCAAGAGCATCGTGGCGAAAGGGCAGTATAAGATTCACGACACCATTGCTGTCCTGACCGACGAGCAAGGCAACGACATCAAGGTCGATATGGTGCAGCACTGGCCCGTGAAGTTTGCTATGACCAATTATCGCGAGAAACCACGTCCATTCAAACTGCTTGAGACAGGTGTCCGCACCATCGATACCTTCAATCCCATCGTGGAAGGTGGCACAGGCTTCATCCCCGGTCCCTTCGGTACGGGCAAGACCGTGCTGCAGCACGCCATTTCGAAGCAGGCCGAGGCAGACATCGTGATTATCGCTGCCTGCGGTGAACGTGCCAACGAGGTCGTGGAAATCTTCACCGAGTTCCCTGAACTGGTTGACCCCCATACAGGCCGTAAGTTGATGGAGCGCACAATCATCATTGCCAACACCTCTAACATGCCTGTTGCAGCTCGCGAGGCTTCCGTCTATACAGCCATGACGATGGCAGAGTACTACCGCTCGATGGGACTTCGCGTTCTGCTGATGGCCGACTCGACGTCACGTTGGGCACAGGCTCTTCGCGAGATGTCCAACCGTATGGAAGAACTGCCAGGACCCGATGCATTCCCAATGGACTTGGGTGCTCTCATCAGCAATTTCTACGGACGTGCCGGTTATGTTTACCTCAATAACGGTGAGGTTGGCTCCGTCACATTCTTGGGAACCGTATCACCTGCCGGCGGTAACTTGAAGGAGCCGGTAACGGAGAACACCAAGAAGGTTGCCCGTTGCTTCTATGCTCTTGAGCAGGACCGTGCCGACAAGAAGCGTTACCCTGCTGTCAACCCCATTGATTCTTATTCGAAGTACCTTGAGTATCCCGAGTTCGCAGAGTATATCAAGGAGCACATCAACGAGGAGTGGATTCCGAAGGTACTCGCCCTGAAGACTCGTATGCAACGTGGTAAGGAGATTGCCGAGCAGATAAACATCCTTGGTGACGACGGTGTGCCTGTTGAATATCACGTTACCTTCTGGAAGTCAGAAGTGATTGACTACGTCATCCTG
>CACZBC010000023.1:0-37429 GCA_902779315.1 uncultured Bacteroidales bacterium
GTTACCCTTCCGCAAGGATAGGGAACTTTGTCGCGCTTTTCGTGATATGCTGGGCTTCTATCCGCACAAGATAAGCCTCTATCAGGAAGCCTTGATGCACAAGTCGATGCTCGCTCAAGCCAAGAGTGGCACGCCTCTCAACAACGAGCGGCTCGAGTTCCTTGGCGATGCCGTGCTCGACGCGGTTGTAGGCGAGATAGTCTTCCACCATTTCCCTAAAAAGCGAGAAGGCTTCCTCACCAATACCAGAAGCAAGATTGTGCAGCGAGAATCGCTCGGAAGGCTGGCGACGGAAATAGGACTCGACAAGCTTATCCGTCAGAACGAACACAACAAGACACACAACAGCTACCTTGCCGGCAACGCTTTCGAAGCCCTCATCGGCGCCATCTATCTTGACAGGGGTTACGGTCACTGCAAGACCTTCATCCGCAAGAAGATAATGCATCGCCTCATAGACATCGACAAGCTGGCCTATCAGGAAGTGAACTTCAAGAGCAAGCTGCTGGAATGGTGTCAGAAACATAAGGTCTCTCTGGAGTACATCCTCCTCGACGAGACAAAGGCGGAAGACGGTTCGCCACTCTTCAATACAAAGGTTGCCATCAACGGCCACGAATGCGCTCGCGGCAAAGGCTATTCGAAGAAGGAAAGCCATCAGAAAGCAAGCCGCAACGCCTTGCACCGCCTCAAGCACGACCGAAAGTTGCACGACGAAATAATAAACAATAAACATGTCGCTGACTAATATCATACGCCCCATCTTCACTCCTCGCCTTCACAAACTCGACCTTTATCAGACCGAAGCGGAGGCTTTGCAGAGAGGTGTCCTCAAACGTCTGCTTGGCAAAGCGGCCGAGACGGAATGGGGCAGAACTTACGGTTTCAGCAAGAACCTCAGCTATGAGGACTTTGCCCAGCAAACGCCTCTCAACACTTATGAAGAGCTGAAAGGATACATCGACCGTATGAGACATGGCGAAATAGATGTGCTTTGGCCCGGAAGAGTGAAATGGTATGCCAAGTCGAGCGGCACGACAAACGACAAGAGCAAGTTCATTCCGGTCTCTAGTGATGGCTTGCACGACACACATTATGCAGGCGGAACGGATGCAGTTGTATGGTACTTGCGCAACAATCCGAAGAGTCGTGTCTTTGACGGCAAGGCGTTGATTCTTGGCGGCAGTCATGCCCCGAACTACAACTTACCAGACAGTCTCGTGGGCGACCTCAGTGCCATTCTCATCGAGAACATCAATCCGCTCGTCAACCTTGTGCGTGTACCCAAGAAAGCGACGGCTTTGCTCAGCGACTTTGAAGTGAAGCGCGACCGCATCGCAAGGGAAGCCATAAAGCGAAACGTTACTAATCTGAGTGGTGTGCCTTCTTGGATGCTTTCCGTTCTCAACCGAGTTATGGAACTCAGCGGCAAGCAATACCTCAATGAAGTTTGGCCGAACTTGGAAGTCTTCTTCCATGGTGGTGTCGCTTTCACGCCTTATCGCGGACAATACGAGCGTCTCATTACCTCGCCCGGCATGCATTATATGGAGACCTACAATGCCTCGGAAGGTTTCTTCGGCTTGCAGGACGATCCAACGGACTCGGCAATGAGTCTGATGATTGATTATGGCGTCTTCTACGAGTTCATTCCGATGGATGAGTTCGACAAAGAAGAGCCGACGGTTGTGCCTCTTTGGGGAGTTGAGACAAGTCGCAACTATGCGATGGTCATCTCCACTTCAAGCGGACTTTGGCGTTACATCATCGGCGACATGATTCGCTTCACAGAAAAGAATCCCTACAAGTTCGTCATTACAGGCCGTACCAAGTCTTTCATCAATGCTTTCGGCGAAGAACTCATTGTCGATAATGCAGAGAAGGGATTGGCAGAGGCATGTAAGCAAACAGGAGCGGAGGTGCTGGAATACACAGCAGCACCCGTCTTCATGGATGCCGACGGCAAGTGCCGCCATCAATGGATTGTTGAGTTCAGTCGCGAACCTGATAATATAGATGAGTTCGCTCGCATTCTCGACGAGAGCCTTCAGCAAATAAACTCCGATTACGAGGCGAAGCGATACAAGGACATCACGCTTCAAAGGCTCGAACTCATCAAAGCCCGTCCTGATGTTTTCAACGACTGGCTCAAGCAGAAAGGCAAACTTGGCGGACAACACAAAGTGCCTCGCCTTTGCAACAATCGCGACATCATAGAGCAAGTGTTGGCACTTAACAGCTAAAGACTGATGAAGACGAAACACATCTTTGCAGGTTTGGCATTGCTCCTCATGGCAGCTTGTGCAAGCATAGGTTCTCCCGATGGCGGAATCTATGACGAGATACCGCCTAAAGTTGTGTCGTCCTCTCCTCTGGACCGTTCTGTCGGCGTTGCTGCTCGCAAGATGCAAATTCACTTTGATGAGTTCATCAAACTGGAGAATGCCAACGAGAAAGTCATCGTTTCTCCACCTCAAATAGAGCCTGCCAACATTCGTGCTGACGGAAAGAGCATAAAGATTACGCTTTATGATTCGTTGCGTGCAAACACAACCTATACCATCGACTTCAGTGATGCCATTGTTGACAACAATGAGGGCAATCCGATGGGACACTATACCTATAGTTTCAGTACAGGCGGTGAAATAGATACGATGGAAGTGTCCGGTGCAGTACTCAGTGCCGAAAACATGGAACCCATCAAAGGAATGCTTGTCGGTCTCTACCCTTTGGATTCCCTATTTAACGACTCCATACTTCGAAAACAGCCTTTTAGCCGTGTTTCCCGCACTAATGGTTCTGGAAGATTCAGCATAAAAGGCGTCAAACCAGGAAAGTATCGTGCCTTTGCTCTTGAGGATAAGGACGGAGATTACCTCTTTTCTCAGAAGAGTGAACGCGTTGCCTTTCTGCAGGATACCTTCACGACTTCCTGCAAATGGGATGTGCGTATGGATACGATCTGGCGTGATTCCACTCATTACGATTCCATCCGTGTCATTCCATACGTTCATTATTATCCCGACGACTTGGTGCTTAATGCATTCCTCGAGGCAGGACAGGACCAGCATCTTCTCAAGAAGGAACGTCCCAACCCAGACGTCATAAAACTTTTCTTTACAGCTCCGGCCGATTCATTACCAATTATCAAAGGCATCAATTTCGATGAGAAATGTCTTGTCGCAGATGCTTCGTTGTACAACGACACAATTACATATTGGATTACCGATACTGCCTTCACACACCGGGAAGACACAATCAAGTTTGAGCTCACATTCCTTGAGACTGATACGTTGGGCGTTTTGCAGCCTCATACAGAGTTAATCGAGGAAGCGCCAAAAGTGACTTGGGAAAAGATTCTGAAGGAAAAGCAGAAAAACATACAGGAGTGGCAGAAACAGCGTGAGAAGCGAATGAAGAAATCAAAGGAGCCTTTGCCGAAAGAAGACAACCCATACGAGATAGTTTTCTTGGATATCTCGGCAAAACCCACAGGTACTCTTGATCCGAATCAGAATGTTCGTTACGTCGCGAAGCAGCCGATAGCGAGTGCTGACACCACGCGTATGCATTTCTACAAGAAGCAAGACAGTCTTTGGATACCGGAACCCTTCCTTTTTTTGCCGGATCGTGATGTGAAGTCCTACACGCTTTATGCGGAATGGGAGCAGAAGTGTCAGTATCAGTTCACTATTGATAGTGCTGCCATCGTAGGTGTTATGGGCTATCCTTGCAAGGCAATCAGAAACGAGTTTACTGTCAGGAGTGATGATGAGTATGGTTCGCTCTTTGTTCATCTGCTACTTCCCAAACCATCTCAGGCTATCGTCCAACTCCTAAGCAAGGCCGACAAAAGCGTAGCTGAACTTCCTACCGGACCTGAAGGACGTGTCGACTTCTTTTTCATAAAACCCGGCGACTACTATATGCGTTGCTTTATTGATGACGATGAAGATGGCGTGTGGGATACGGGCGAATATGATAAAGGTGTTCAGCCGGAACAGGTCTTCTATTTTCCGAAGCCTATTCGTATTAAGGCAAAGTGGGATGTGGAGCAGGATTGGGCGCCTTATAATATCCCCCGAATAGGGCAGAAACCTTTGGAGATTACCAAGCAGAAGCCAGACAAGGAGAAGAAGGTCAAGGAGCGCAACAAAGAGCGTGAACTCAAGAAACAACAAGAGAAACGGAAATGAATGCTAAACGGTTTATAATCTTGCTGTTTGTAGCTCTAGCCCTTACCGTAAAGACTTGGGCACAATGTTCGGTCGAGAATACTGCCTTTCGCTCTGGCGAGGAATTGACTTACGACCTTTTCTTCAATTGGAAGTTTGTGTGGGTCAGTGCAGGGTCGGCCACGATGAGTATCTCCCAGACAAAGTGGGAGGGGAAACCTGCCTTCAAGACTCATCTCATTACCCGAACCAGCACCCGACTAGACCGTTTCTTCCTGATGCGCGACACCATGCAGAGCATCATAACCGAGGATATGACGCCGCTGTATTACAAGAAAGGAGCAAACGAGGGTGGGCGTTATTATGTGGATGAAGTGTGGTATTCCTATCCGAACGGAAAGACGCATCTCCGTCAACGCTTCCAGAATCGTGATGGCGTTGTGACTGAGAAAACGTACGACAGCCCTAAATGTCTCTACGACATGATGAGCCTCTTGTTGCGAGCCCGTTCTCTCAAGGTTGACAACATGAAGAAAGGCGAGAAGTTGCGCTTACCCATGGCAGACGGTCACAAGGTTGAGGACATTACGCTCATTTGTCGCGGTCGCGAGAACTTCAAGATGAAGAGTACCGGCATCACATATCGTTGCCTTGTTTTCTCGTTCGTGGAATATCCCGGAGGCAAGGAGAAGGAAATCATCACCTTTTATATCTCCGACGATGAGAATCACATCCCGGTTCGTCTCGACATGTTCCTTCGTTTCGGTGTCGCAAAGGCTTATCTCAGGAAAAGCAGCGGACTGCGTCACGAATGCACTTCCATAGTCAAGGAATAGGCGTCACCTCTTCTGCATTTACCTGTATTGTGGCGGAACAAGCGCCAGGAATGCTGACAATGAGACGGCGTGCCCGATGACCGCCGATACGTTGGAAGTACCCGCGAATGCCTTGAAGAGGACCGCTAACCACCATTACTTCTTGTCCGGGTTTGAGCCGAATTCCTTCTGCCGGCACAATTTCTATGAAATCGGGACTTGTGGTGCAGACCTTCATGAAATCGTTCATCTGTCGTTCCGGAACGATGATTTTCTCCATTTTGCCATTCATTTGGCGCATCATGTATTGCAGTTCTGGGCGCGACCTCTTCAGGGCCTGCACCTTTTCCTCGCTCGCATGAATGAAAATGAGATTGTGTATGGCTGGTTCCAAGGCGTTTTTCAGGCGACGGCCTTGCTGGATGATGCGACGCATGGGAACAAAAGCCGGAACTCCAAGCTCATCCATTTCCGCCTTAACCTTCATTTCGCGCCGATATGTGACGCGCATCGCAAACCAATTTTCCATTGAAGAGATTTGTCGGAAAGAGGAGACTCGAACTCCCGACCCCCACGTCCCGAACGTGGTACGCTACCAACTGCGCTACTTTCCGAATGTTTTCTTTGTACCCCAAAAGCAGGTCGAAACGCGTCTCGAATCTGTCTTGGCGAGAAAACGAAGGTGAAGCCCAAAGGCTAAAACCGGTGCAAAGGTACGAATAAAACTGGACACGACAAGGCTTTTTACAGGAAAATACGCCTTTTCTGCCATTTTTTTTAGGGAAATGCTTGCAGGGTTCAGATTTTTGGCTTACCTTTGCACTCGCAAAAACGGAAAGGTGTCATAGCTCAGTTGGTAGAGCAAAGGACTGAAAATCCTTGTGTCCCCGGTTCGATTCCTGGTGACACCACAAAAAGAAAGCGTTAGACAAACAGTCTGGCGCTTTCTTTTTTCCTCCACTTCAAACTTGAAGTTTTTGTCCGCCCCCAGTCAACTTTTCAAACATCACACTAGTAAATTGCAAACGTCACACTAGTAAATTGCCATCGTCACACTTGACGTTTACCATCAACTTGCATCAAATTGAACATTTTATCACATCCAGATTGGCCGTATTCCCTGTTTTAAGTACCAAATATGTGTAAAAAGTATTATTTTTATAAAATATTTGGTCAAAAATAATCAATGTATCAATAAATATTTGTACTTTTGTGACGGAGAATGTATGTATTGATATACTTTTTTCACAACGAATGAAACTACACATTATATATTTATTAATTAATCAACAAATGCAATGAGAAAAATTACCTCTCTCGCCATCCTCGGCCTTATGTGGCTTGTGGGAGCGACTGCTTTCGCCGATGATCACGGATACGTGAACGGTATCTGTACGATGCACGACGATTGCGATGAACACTTCGAAGCTCCTCAGAAGGGTGAAGATGGCTTCTACATGCTCTACAATGCGGGCAATGTGGAATGGATTTCACAACAAGTCGCAGACAACAATCTCGACTTGGACTGTAAGTTGATGAACGACATCGACTTCGAGAACATTGAGAATTTGCACAGTCCTATTGGCCCTACCAACGGCAGAAAGTACAATGCTACGTTTGACGGTCAGGGACATCGCATCAAGAACATGATTATCAATCGTCCTGGAAGCGAGATGCAGGGCTTCTTCGGCTCTCTTCGCGGCAATCCCAACACTCGCGGTCAGGGTACTGTCATCAAAAACCTCATCATCGACAAGAGCTGCTCTATTACTGGCGGCTTGCGTACTGGTGGCATTACAGGTACAGGCCAGAACAACGAGAAGGAAATTATCATCATGAACTGTGTGAACGAGGCCGAAATCAATACTCCCAGCAAGAATGCGGGTGGCATTACTGGCGGTAGCTCAAGCAACCATCCTATTTGGAAGATTTCGAACTGCGTCAACACAGGTACGATTACTTCTACTGGCGATGGTGAGTCTGGCGGCATCTCCGGTTGGTTGGGTGACAACGGTAATACTCGCGTCGTGAACTGTATCAACCTTGGTACTGTCAATGGTATTGATGGCAACGGAAGAGGCGTGTTCCGTCACTCAAACAATGCATCTGTGGGTATAAACTGCTACGACCTTGCATTCAATGAGATGTCTTTGCAGTATGTAGACCACGACTTAACTGCTGAAGATGTCACAAATGGTAAGGCGACCTACACAATCAACCAAAAGGCTGGCGAAATTGTCTTCTGGCAGACTATTGGCACAGACGCATATCCCATGCCCTTCAGCACAAGCCTGCAAGTCTATCTGCAAGGTGAACTCCTTTGCGATGGAACACCTATTGAAGGCGGTTCTTATACCAACGATCCTGTTGAGCCTGTTCGTCCGCCTCACGAATTCGAGGATGGCGATTGGCATTGCATCAATTGTGGTGCCATAAATGACGCATTCTGTGATCTTGTGGACGGGTTCTATCAACTAAACAACGAACAAGACGTATGCTGGTTTGCAGAGTTTGTTTCAGCAGGCAACACTACAGTTAACGCCAAGCTGAATAGCGACTTGGATTTCACTGATGTGGATTTCGCAGGTATCGGTAATCGTGAAAACGGCTTTAAGGGCATCTTTGACGGTGGTTTCCATACTGTCAGCAACATGACTTTGGACTTACCTGAAGCCGATTGGGTTGGTTTCATCAACTTCCTTAACGGTGGTGCAACAGTCAAGAATCTTCGTGGCGATGCCACCTGCTATATCAATGCTCACGGCAATGCAGGTTTCATTGGCGGCTCAACAGCTGCTGGCGATATATTCCTCGAGAACATTGGCTTCGAAGGTGATGTCAGCTGTCAAAGGGCTGGTGCAGGTGGTGTGCTTGGCTGTAATACTGGTTCGCAGGCACACATCTACATGACGAATTGCTACTCGACGGGCTTCATCTCGGGCTCTGAGGTAATGGAGAATGGCGCCCTGAGTGCATGGCTTGGTAGCAGCGGTGCTGTCATAACCAATTGTTGGTCAAGCGCAACGGTAAGCGGCGTGCAGAATGACAATAAGTATCTTGCTCGTTTTGATAACGCGACATTTACCAACTGCTATAGCGTCAACGGCACACCTCTTCAGGCAACCGTCATCGAATACGAGGACCTTGAAAGTGGTGCCTTGTGCTATAAACTCAACGGCAATCAGGAAAACATCGCTTGGTATCAGACTCTTGGCGAGGACGAGTTCCCCACCTTTATGCCTGGACACCAACAGGTTTATGCTGTTGCAGAGATGCGTTGCGACGGTTGGTATGATCCAGCAGATGCTACATATTCTAATACGAACAGTTCAACAATTCCAGACCATCAGTTCGTTGATGGTTTCTGTAAGGTATGTCATCAGCAAGATCCCAACTTCCCCTTCCTCGAGGTGTTTGCCAATGCTGACCACGATATCTCAGAAGGTTACACTACCAATAATTCCGGTGATGGTAGCGGCTTGGCTATCAACAACAGTGTAGCTGAACATTGGAACATGCATTGGTTCGAAACATATCAGGACATCACAGGCCTTGAACCAGGCATCTATCGTCTGCGTCTGCAAGGCTTGACACGTGCTGAACAGTGGAGAGAAGAAGAAGGTGCTGCTTATGAGATGGGTGTGCTTGGTGAAGAATTTGCCCCTCTTTACCACAGCAGTCAGTACTTTGTAGAAGTCAACGGAAAGAAGATTGCTAATCGCTTCATGGATATAGCAACACAGGCTCAAGAAGAGCGTGTAGGCGAGACCGAGAACTTTAGCAGCGTAACAGGTCTTTGGGTGCCCAACTCTTTGGCTGCTTGCAACAAGTACTTCGCTCGTGGCCTTTATTGGAATGCACCTCTCTATTTCGCAGTTGAGAGTGCAGAAGACAGCATCAAGGTTGGTGTGGAGAATAATATCTACCTCTATGGCAACTGGACAGTATGGGACAGCTGGCGTCTTGACAAAGTGGAAGATGGTGATGTTGCCCTCATTCGTCAACAACAAGAAGCAGCTATTCAGCATGACCTCGAAAGTCTTGAGCCTCAGGCTTCTCTCATGGAAGAATACAATAAGGCAAAGGAAGACATCGAGAATGCTACTACTCTTGAAGAGATAATGGCAATCAGCGATGTATTGGCTCGCACGCCTAACCTCATCCGTAGTAGCCATCTTGCATACGAGAACTATAAGGCTGCCATCGAGGCACTTAGAGAAGAAGTTGAGGCTCGCGATGACCTCAATGGTGACGCAAAGGATTTGCTCGATAAGTATCTTGGGGAAGACGAAGAGGCAAGCGAAGATCTGCCCAACGGCACCTACCTCAATATCATTGATACCCGCACGCTTAGCGAAGAAGAGTTGGCAGCAGAGATTGAGTTTGCAAGAGCACTTTACGAGAAAGCTATCATGACCAGCATCAATGTTGGCTCTGATGTCAGCAACATCATCAAGAATGCTGCATTCAGCGAGGACGGCAACTTCAAAGATTGGGAAACACAAATTACATTCCAAAGTTCTGCTGGTAGCAATTTCAGCTCCAATACTGGCTTCACGGATATCTATCCCGTTGCCGGCACTTGGAACACTGCATTCACAGTTTCACAGTACATTGTAGCTGACATTCCCGATGGAATCTATGAACTGGAGGCTCCTGCCTTCTATCGTCCTGGTGGCAATGGTATGGGTGACATGGAAGGCCACGACTACGTACCAGCCGACCTCTTCATCAACGACTTCTTCACGCCCATCATGAACATCTATGCTGGTCAAGTTCTTTACGAAGACGCCATCAACGGTGTGAACTGCCGCTACGATGCAAGTGGCGATCCCGATGCTCCTCATAATGGAGAGAGCACTTCTTCTCAGGACTTCGATACAGGCTATGGTTATGTGCCAGAGCAGCGTCAGGCTGTAAGCTTTGCTTTCGGTGGAGGTCGCTATATTAATAATGTATATGGTATCGTTCAGGGTGGCGAACTTCGTCTTGGCATTCGTAACACAGGTAAGCCTTGGTACGAAAGTGGTATGACAATGTGGGGCAAGTTCAAACTGACTTATCGCGGCTACGACGAAGATGTCATCAACTCTATGATGGAAAACTTTCAGAAGCGTCTTGATGCACTTAAGTATGTTCATGATGAGCAATGGGCTATGTTCTACAGTTGGAGTCACATTGAGAATCTTGAAGCTTATATGGCAGCAGTTCAGCAGGCTGGATCAGTTGAAGAAAAGCTTGCAGCCATCAAGACACTTAACGATGAGTTCAACACCATTCTCGATAGCTATGATGCCTACCAAGAACTTGGAAACTTGCTGACATATTGCAGTGACAAGGCAGATGAGTATGCCGAGAGCAATCCTGATCTCAGCGAAGCTTTTGCTACAGTCGCAAGTGAAATAGAAGACCATTATATTACTGGTGACCTCACTGATGAGGAGGCTCGCAACTATCGTGAGTCTATCCTCAACAATCCAGCTATCGGTGGCGGCTATTACGTTCAGGGTGACCTGCTTGACGCCGAAGGCAATGACCTTCCTTATGATGGTCGCAGCACACTCTATCCTATGACACTTCAAGAGAATGGCACATATGTTGCTACAGGCGTGAAAGTGCAGAACCGTGCTAATCTGGCTAACGCCAATGCTCGTGCTGGCATCTATTTGAGTCGCATGGACGAGCGTTACGAATGCCAGTACTCTTCTCGTCGCTTCATTACGCCTGCAATCAACAAGTTCAAGATTGTTCTCGACACCAACGACGCTCATCAAGACTTCCAGACTGTTGGCGGCCAGTACAATGTGACCTTCAATCCTGCAGACAGTACCATCACCTTCGACCTCATCGGCGAATATCCTTGGCACGACAACTGCTATGTTGTGGGTTCCATCATGAATGTCAATGGTGAGAAGCATCGTTGGAAGAACGACGAAATGGCGCCCATCGCTCATAAGGGCAACGGCATTTATGAGGGTGAGGTTGTCTTCTTCCGCGACTCTGTAGAGAACTGGTATCCCAACTTCACAATCTTCTCTTGCCGTTCCAATACTGGTTCGATTGAACACTCAACTGCTACTCGCAGTGGTTGGAATGAAGGTCGTTACGGCAATGATGAGAATAAGTTGATTCTTGAGGACGGTGTACCCATGGATGATCTGATTCGTGGTTCTGACCGCAAGTGGTACATGAACTGGGATGAGGAAAACGAAGAACCGACTCAGACGTACCGCATCACATTCGATATGAACCATAATACTGTGGTAGTTAATGGTGGCTCGAATGGCGACGTGAACGCAGATGGCGACGTTACTATAGCTGATGGCGTGGCTGTGCTGAACGCTATGGCTGGTCAGGAAGTTCCAGGTAACGCTGACGTCAATGGTGATGGCGAGGTAACTATTGCCGACTTCGTTGCTGTCCTTAATATTATGGCAGGACAATAAGAACTCTCTACCTCCCTCTTTGGAGGGCGGAACAAAGCCCCTTGCGGAATCTCTGCGAGGGGCTTTTCTTTATTCGAATGACAGCAAAAGTAGTTGCACGATTTTGTTTTTTGAGTAATAAGTTGTATCTTTGCAAGCAAATTAACACAATATGATGTCTAGAATTGTACGTCTTATTTTGAAGCCAATACAGGAGCAAAAGGTGCTTTTTACCTTCTTGTTGCTGCTTTCCTGCATTGTTATTCCTATAATGTGCTATGCAACAGGAGCTTTTCCCAAGCCTTTTGTCTTTGCACCACCCATCTTCGACTGCTATTTGCTGACGTTACTCGCTTATTGGCTTAAGCGCATTCATCTTTCCTGGCTTGTTTGGATAGCTTGCATCTTGCTGCTTGGCGGCGAGGTGTTCAGCATCATTTGCTATCAGTCGCCCTATTCGATGACTGTGCTGCAACTGGTTTTGGAAACGCATAGTCGTGAAGCGACAGAGTTCTTGAAGGGTCATGGAGTAGCAGGACAATTGGCTTTGGCAACAGCCATCACACTCGGCATGATACTCTTGGCATGGTTGATTAATAAGGTGTTTATTCAGAAGACGAAGTTCAAAGGAGGTTGGCTTTTTGTGTTATTACTCCTCTTGTCAGCTTCGTGCCAAGGCTATTCCTACTATCGTCTGTACCAATCTTATACTGCTGACGTAACGACAAGGATTTCCGAGAACAAGTACATGCCTTTGCGCAACAGCCCTTTCATCCGTTTCTTCTATGGCCATGCTCTTAATGTGGTGAGTACGAAGGAGTTGGGTAGGCTCGTGAATACTTTGGAGAAGACTGAGGTGGACAGTTGCTCTTATCGCAGTCCTATCATTCTGTTCCTTCTTGGCGAGTCGTACAACAAATACCATTCTCCACTTTACAATCCGAATGCACGACAGACGACTCCCAACCTTTGCCGTTTGAAAGAGCAGGGCAATCTCATTGTCTTCGACGATGCCATCTCTCCGTATAATGTCACGAGCAAGACACTTCGATACATGTTCTCGACCTATTATCCAGGATGTGGGCGTGATTGGGGCGATTGCACGTTGTTCCCAGCCATCTTCCGCAAGGCAGGCTACGACGTTTGGTTCATTACTAATCAATATGCAGGGGAGAAGAACAACAAGGACCATCATGGCCATGCTGGTGGAACAATCTTCAATCAGAAGAGACTCAGGCAGTTGCAATTTACGTACGTAAACCCTGAAGCGACCCAATACGACATGGAATTGTTGTCCGAACTCCCTCCTGCAGACACGTTGGCTGCCCGTCCTTCGATGGTCATTTTCCACATGATGGGACAACACGAGGACTATCGCGAGCGTTACCCCGAAGCCTTTAATCACTTTACAGCCGACAGCGTCCGGAATGAATTTACAGATGAAGCTGGCCGACAGATTGTGGCGGAATACGACAATGCGACACTCTATAATGATGCTGTGGTTGCGGCTTTGCTAGATAAGTATTCGGAGCAGGATGTTGTGGCTATCTACTTGTCGGATCATGGGGAAGAGATTTACGATTGGCGCAACTCATGTTATCGGACAAATAGCGATTTGATGACGCCTGAAATAGCGAAATATCAGTACGGAATACCACTGCTTTTCTACGTATCGGACACATTCAAGGCAAACCATCCGGACTTCTTCGACGAGATTGTGGCAGCACAGCACAAGCCCTTCATAGCCACGATGTTGCCATTCGCCCTGTTCCATCTGGCAGGCATCAGCCACGAGGATTACAAGCCATCGCTCGATATCCTTTCGCCTGAGTACGACAATACTCGTCCACGCATCATCCGTGATGACGTTGATTACGACGAGCTGATGAAAAAGTAGTTAAGGGACGTCGGAAAACTAGGCGTGCCACGTTGGCAAACATCACGTGTGTCGTTTGCAATCGTCACGTGCCACGTTTGAAAACGAGGTTGCCCATGTCTCTCTTCCTGGTTTGGCAGGTTATGAGATTTGGCTCCAGTCGCGGTGTTCTTTCTTGAGTTCTTGGAGGTGACGGCGAAGCAGGATGTTGTCGCCTGTTTGCAGTTCCGGGTCAGCATCAAGCACATAGGCCGCCGTATCGCGGGCTAGCTGTACGAGCTGTCCGTCTCGTCCCAGGTTGGCGAGTCTCAAGTTAAAAGCGATGCCGCTCTGTTGTGTTCCTTCGAGGTCGCCGGGTCCCCTCAGTTTAAGGTCTGCTTCTGCAATCTCAAAGCCATCATTTGTTTCGGTCATGATATGCAGGCGTTTGCGCGTCTCAGCAGAAAGTTTGAAGTTTGAGACAAGTATGCAGTACGACTGTTCTGCACCTCTGCCCACACGGCCTCGCAACTGATGTAGCTGCGAGAGACCGAATCGTTCGGCATTTTGTATTATCATGACAGAGGCGTTGGGCACGTTTACACCAACCTCTATGACTGTTGTGGCGACGAGTATCTGCGTTTCGCCCGATACGAACTTCTGCATCTCGGCATCCTTTTCGCTGGGCTTCATTTTGCCGTGAACCATGCTGATTTTGTATTGAGGGAAGACCTCTTTTAGGTGAACGAACTCGTCTTGAACGTTCTTGAGGTCAAGTTTCTCGCTCTCCTTTACCAAGGGAAAAACGAAATAGACTTGGTGTCCAGCACCTATCTCGCGGACAACACCCTGATAGAGCTGTTCCGGTTGGTTGTCGTAGATGTGTATTGTTCGGACGGGCTTGCGGCCAGGAGGGAGTTCGTCAATTATCGAGACATCGAGGTCACCATAAACTGTCATGGCAAGAGTCCTTGGAATAGGTGTCGCAGTCATGACCAAAACATGCGGGCAGACCTCGCTCTTCTGCCAAAGTCGAGCTCGTTGGGCCACACCGAAACGATGCTGCTCGTCGATGATAACCAATCCAAGATTGTTGAACTGAACGTTGTCTTCGATGACGGCATGCGTGCCAATCAGGATGTGTATGCTGCCGTCTTGCAGCCCTTCTTCAATGGCTGTGCGTTTCTTCCCCTTGATAGTACCTGTCAGCAATTCGACACGAATCGGCATGTCTTTCAGGAAGTTGCGGAACGTTTGCAAATGCTGTTCTGCAAGTATCTCGGTGGGAGCCATGATGCAAGCTTGACAACCGTTGTCTATGGCGATGAGCATGACCATGAGAGCCACAAGTGTCTTGCCGCTTCCGACGTCACCTTGCAGCAATCGGTTCATTTGATGTCCGCTTTTCATGTCAGCGTGCATCTCTCGGATAACACGCTTCTGTGCTTCGGTCAGCGGGAAAGGAAGGTATTTGTGGTAGAAGGTGTTGAATGCGTTACCAACACGAGCGAACCGACGGCCTACACGTTCTTGCTGTCGTTTGCGTGCGTAGGACATTATGACGAGCTGGATGAAGAACAACTCCTCGAACTTAAGTCGCATGTTTGCGGCAGCGAGTTCGTCAGCTGTGGTAGGGTAGTGTGCGGCTCGAAGTGCTTTGTCGAGAGGCATAAGATGTAGTCGCTCAATGAGATACTGCGGCAATGTCTCGGGTAAAGTCCAAGTGAGTTTGGTGAAGAGCGAGCTGGTGAAGTTCTCCAAAGAACGCGATGTCATGCCAGCCTTCTTCATGCGCTCCGTTGTGGAGTAGTAGGGCTGCATGCTCATTTTGCTGAGTGTCATCGACTCTGGCTTGTCGAGGTCGGGATGAATGACGCTCAACCTGCCTCCGTAAACGCCTGGTCGTCCGAAAAGGATGTAATCTTTCCGCGTCTTTACGCTTTGCTTTATGTATTTGATGCCATGAAACCAAGTGACGTCAAGAAACATTTCTCCGTCCCAGAAGTGTCCGGTCAGACGATGTTTGCGTCCTTGTCCCGCTTCCTCGAAACTGAGGAATTGTCCCAAGACCTGCACAAAAGGCATCTCTGTGGTCAACTCGCGTATTTTGTATAAGCGGCTACGGTCGATATGCTTGTATGGGAAGGTGTACAACAAGTCGTGCCAGGTCTTGATGCCTAGTTCAGCTTCCAGCATCTTAGCTCTAGCAGGGCCGATGCCAGGAAGGTAGTTGATGGCTTTTTGTTGCAGGTCTTCCATTATATCATTTAGTGCTACGGCAAAAACTTCAGGTCGGCAGGAGTTGTCAACTTGATGTTCTCGCGATTGCCTTCAACCATGGTGATTTCCTTGCCCATTGCTTCAACTACCGAAGCGTCATCTGTGAAAGATTCGGAGTAGGGCTGTTCGTAAGCTCGCTTCAATAGGGCGAGAGGAAAGGTTTGTGGCGTTTGGACAAGACGGTATTCGTTACGCGGTCTTGTGATGCTGGTGCCGTCGGGAAGAATCTGGCGCAATGTCTCTACGACTGGAACGACTGGCACTACCGCTTTCCCTTCGGCAGCCGTGCCAAAGCAGCGTTGTATGGTATCCCTCGACACAAACGGACGTACACCATCATGCACGCCAACTACTGCTTCATCATCTTCTGGCAAAAGAGCCAAACCGTTCTTGACACTGTGGAAACGCGTCTCACCACCTGTCGCAATCAGTTCGGGCGAACGGAAATTGTGGTCCTTGCAGAGCTTTTGCCAGTAGTCGTGTTGTTCGGCAGGCAATACGAGCACAATCTGCACATCGTCGAGAGCTTCACGGAAGGCCTCGATGGTGTGCATAAGTACGGGTTTCCCGCCGATGGGTAGAAACTGTTTCGGCACGTCTCCGCCCATTCGAAGTCCTTTACCACCGGCTACGATGATTGCAAAGGTCTTCATCCTTCTACCAGTTCTTGATAAATCATGCCTTGACGCAAGGGCAAGGAAGCGCCTTCGCCAAGGAAGAAATCAACGATTGTATAGCCAAACTCGAATGCTGCTGCAGGGCCTTTTCCTGTGATGATATTGCCGTCGCATTCCACGATGGCAGTGGAATAATCTGCTCCCCACAACTCTGTGTTTACACCAGGATAGCATGTTGCTCGCTGTCCTTGGAGCAAACCCAAGTGACCGAATACCAACGGGGCTGCACAAATGGCAGCAATGGCACCTCCTGCTTCATAGTGTCGCTTGATGGCATCCGTCAAAGGTTTGCAGGCATCCAGGTTGGTTGAGCCAGGCAGTCCGCCAGGCAGCACAAGCATTTTCGCTTTTGAAAAGTCAACTTCGGAAAGCAAAAGGTCGGCTTCAATACCAACGCCATGAGCACTCTTTACAATATGTTCGCCAGTAATGGACACCGTCTGCACCTCCAATCCGGCACGACGAATGATATCAACTGGAGCGATGGCTTCTATATCCTCGAAACCAGTGGCTAAAAAGACATAAATCATACCTTAATTATTTATTAGTGGTTACTGTGTTGCAAAGTTAGGAAAAAATACTTAACTTTGCCAGCCTAAAGCGAATTTATTTTATGGAAAAGGCAAAAAGATGCGCAATCTTCGGGAACACCTACCAACCCAAGAAGTGTGAAGCGGTGCAGAAACTCTTTGATGCATTGTCTTCTTTGGGTATTGTTCCGCTTATTGACAAATCTTTCTTTGATTATCTCAAAGATGAGATGCATGCCAACATTCCGGAGCATCAACTTATAACTGACGATGCTTTTGATGCTGACATTGCCGTCAGCATGGGCGGAGATGGTACTTTCCTGACGACGGCAATGAGGGTGGGAGCGAAGCAGATTCCTATTCTTGGCATCAATACCGGACGTCTAGGCTTCCTTGCCGACTTCTCGCTCGACGATATTACGCAGACATTCGAGAACTTCCTTGCCGGACGGCTACATACAGAGCAATGCAATGTGCTTCAAGTGGAATGTTCTGAAGGCCAAATGAAAGGTTATCCTTTTGCCCTTAACGAGGTGGCAGTACTCAAACGCGACAACAGTAGCATGATAAGCATACGGGTGGACCTTGACGGAGAATACCTCACGACTTATCAAGCTGACGGCTTGATTGTCAACACTCCGACAGGAAGCACGGGCTATGCACTTAGCGTAGGAGGTCCTGTCATGTTGCCTGGAAGCCAGAGTATCGGCCTTGTTCCTGTAGCTCCGCATGGCCTTACTGTTCGGCCATTGAGTTTGCCCGACAATCTAGAGGTAACGCTTACCGTAGAGAGTCGCAGCCACAACTTCCTTGTTGCTATCGACGGACGTAGTGAGTCTTGCCAAGATACGACAAAGCTCACTATCCGGAAAGCTCCTTACCAAGTTGTTGTCTTGAAACGTCCCGAGACAACCTTCCTGCACACTTTGCGTACTAAACTGCTTTGGGGTAGCGACACTCGCCAAAATATTACAGACTGATATGACGAAAACCATTCGCGAACTTGCCATTTGGTTCTGGCGCTCCTCTCGAGGGTTGCGGCTGCAAGCGGTGCTTAATGCGCTTATCGGCATCCTGTCTGTTGTCCTTGACTTTGCCTTTATCTATGCTACTAAGTGGACAATAGATATTGCCACAAACCGAGCTGAAGGAAGCCTCCGCATGGCTGCATATGCTCTTGTCGCCATTATGGTCAGCAAGATTTTGCTTGGCTTTGCTCGCAAGTGGGTAGGTGCTTTGCTTGGTGTTCGTTCGCAGAATATCTTTCAGCAAAGGCTGTTTGCTCATCTCCTTCAAAGCGAGTGGAACGGACAGGAGGACCGTCATAGTGGTGACACCCTGAACCGATTGGAACGAGATGTTCGCGACATAACGTCCTGTATCACAGAGACATTCCCATCATTGCTCGAGGTGTCTTTCCGCCTTGTGGGTGCTTTCTTCTACCTTTTCAGCATGGACGCGCGCTTGGCTTGCCTGATTGTTTGCATAGTGCCATGTTTCCTTGTCTTGAGCAAGGTGTATGTGCGCAAGATGCGAACCATTACTCGTGACATCCGTACTACAGACAGTAAGGTTCAGAGCATTCTCCAAGAGAGCATCCAACATCGTGCTATTCTCAAGACATTAGAGCGCGTAGGCACAATGATTGACAAGTTGGAGCAGACACAAAGCGTGCTTCGCGGACATGTTCGCCATCGTGCTGTGTTCAGCAGCTTTTCCTCAACTTTGCTCAGCATTGGGTTTGGTACGGGTTATCTCGTCACTTTCCTTTGGGGCGTCAACAGCCTTCAGGCAGGAACCATCACTTATGGTATGATGATTTCTTTCATCCAGTTGGTGGGACAGATACAAGGCCCGTTCCGTGATATGACGCGTTTCATTCCGATTATGATCAGCACTCTGACGGCAAGCGAACGCCTCATAGAACTCGAGGATATGCCTTTGGAAGACGATTCCAATCCTATCACTTTCCGAGAAGGTGCTGGTGTTCGTTTTACCGACGTCAACTTCCAATACAGAGAAAGCGGTCGCCTCATTCTCTCCAAGTTCTCTTGCGACTTCCCCAAGGGTTCGACTACGGCTATCTTGGGTGAGACGGGAGCAGGAAAGACGACTTTGATCCGTTTGATTCTTGCTTTGCTGAAACCGACGGACGGTAGTGTTGTGATGTACGACGAGAATCAAACGGTAAATGTATCGCCTCGAACCCGCAACAATCTGGTTTATGTGCCGCAAGGGAATACTCTTTTCAGTGGCACCATTCGCGACAATCTTCTGCTCGGCAATCCTGATGCTACGGAGGAGGACATGCGTGAAGCCCTCGAAACAGCTTGCGCGGGTTTCGTGATGGACCGTCCTGATGGACTTGACGCCATTTGCGGAGAGCTTGGTGCAGGACTTAGCGAAGGGCAGGCACAGCGTATTGCGATTGCTCGTGCTTTGCTTCGAAAAGGGTCTGTTTTGCTGCTTGACGAGGCGACGAGTGCCCTTGATATGCATACCGAACAGCAGCTCTTGAAGAATCTCAGCAGCCGTGATGTTGGACAGACTATTATTTGTGTCACACATCGGCCTGCAGTTATCGAATATTGCTCGCAGGTTATCGAGATGAAACGTGCAGAATAATGCCTAAAAGGCAAATTTTCCGTCGTAATGTTAATTTAATGCAAAAAATGTTTGGAACTTATAACAATAATGAATATATTTGCATGAAGAAATAACGAAAACTAATACATATACACTATGAATTTGATGAAAATACTGCCTGCAGCTTTGTTGCTGAGTGTAAGTCTCAATGCTTTTGCCCAGGATGAAGATGAAACGCTGGGTGATGTGGAAGAAGAAGCTACTGAAGTCGCCGTGCCTACCACTCCAAGTGATGTGAAATTCTTCCATCGCGTACAGTTAGGTTACATGGGTACCAGTGTGAAGTACACGAATTTTGGGGTTTCTCCTGACTACAACAACTATTTCCTTAGTGGATTCAGTATGGGCTGGATGGGCGATTTGCGTATCGACAAGAACCACGGTCTTTTCTTGGAACTTGGTGCTAACCTCACAGTTCACTCTGGTAAGAGCAAGGACAAACGTTGGAATGTGCATGAAGACGAATACTATCGTTATAAGGTAAAGGCCTTCTCGGTTACGATTCCTGTCAGCATTAACAAACAGTTCAAGGATGCTTTTGGCGTGGAAGACCTCACTTTGGCACCTTTCGCAGGTCTCTATTTCCGCTTCAACGTAATGGCAAAGCGTACTGCTAGGGCTTACTTGGCAGACGGTTCAGCAGCCCTCGTTCCTGGTACCGACACGAAGAAAGTCTATACCGCATCCCTGATGGACACCGACAAGGGTGAGGGTTTGGAGGAATATGGCGAGAGCACTCCCTATATGAGAGCTTTCGACAGAAAGCTGCATGTCGGCAAGCTCCTGCAGCCTGGCGTTCAACTTGGCGTGAATGCTTACTACAAGAAGTACACCTTCGGCATTGCCTATATGCGCGACCTTACAAAGTTTGCCGGTCATAAGAGTTCTCCGGAACTGACCTCGAAGAGCACACCTGAAGGTGGTAACTTGCCCAACATCGGCACAAACTGCGACGAGAAGGTTTCTACGGCAAACAACTTCATGATTACCGTCGGCTACATTCTGTAGACTATTCCGTCTTAGCAAAATAAATCACCGCCTCGGAGGAAATACCTTTCGAGGCGGTGTTGTTTGTTTCAGTTTCCAACAACTGCAGTGACGTTCGCAATTTACTAGTGTGACGTTTACGATTTACTAGTGTGACGTTTGCCAACGTGGCACGTTATGTTTGCAAACTAGGCGTGCTGCGTTTGGAGCCGTCCCTTAGTCTTTCAGCATGTTTGGCACGATAAGGCGATAGCCTCGGCCGTGAACGTTGTTGATCTCGATGTCCGGATCGCCCTTGAGGAGCTTGCGGAGTTTGGTGATGTAAACGTCCATGCTACGTGCGTTGAAGTAGTTGTCGTCCATCCAGATCGTCTTGAGTGCGAGGTCGCGCTCAAGGACATCGTTTCCGTGAACACAAAGCATGGTGAGCAATTCGCTTTCCTTTGTGGTGAGTTTGGTTTGCTCGTCACCAAGGATGAGCACTTGGCGTTGTGTGTCGAAAATGAACTTTCCGAGCTGGAAGCGAGTGATGTTCTTCTGTTCCTTGCTTTTCACGCGTCTCAGGATAGCTTCCATTCGATAGACAAGCTCATCCATCGAGAACGGTTTGGTGAGGTAGTCGTCGGCTCCAAGCTTGAAGCCTTCCAGAATATCCTCCTTCAAGTTCTTGGCTGTCAGGAAGATAATGGGCACTTCTGTATTGACGAGTCGTATCTCTTTTGCCAGAGCGAAGCCGTCCATCTTGGGCATCATCACGTCGAGCAGACACATATCGTACTTCCTTTTCATGAAGGCGCGATATCCCGCTTCACCATCGAGGAAGAGTTCTGCATCGTAACCTTTTGCTTCGAGGTATTCCCGAACGAGCATTCCGAGGCTCTCTTCGTCCTCGCAAAGCAGAATGTGAAGTTTCTGTTCCATAGTTTTATCAGTTAAGAGTTAATAATTGTGTTTAATCTTTTGAAAGTGGGATGGTTATAGTAAACTTGGTTCCTTTGCCAGGTTCGCTGCTTGCCTTGATAGTTCCGTGATGCAGTTCGACCATTTTCTGGACATAGGCAAGACCGAGGCCGAAGCCCTTGACGTTGTGCTGGTCGCCTGTATGAACACGATAGAACTTGTCGAAGATGCGCTTCAGGTTGTCCTTCTGTATGCCGATTCCATTGTCTGCGATACTGATGCAGAAGTGCGTCTCGCCCTGATTGAAAGTGTGAACCTCGATGCTAAGCGGCTCATCTTCGCGTCTGTACTTGAAGGCGTTGTCCAACAGATTGAATATAATGTTAGTGAAATGCATTTCGTCGGCATTGATGAAGGGATTGTAAGCCTCCAGTCTCATGTCGAGCGTGCCTCCGATTTGCGATACCTTGAGCGAGAAGGTGTCTACCACGTTCTCGGTTATCTCGTTGGCATCGAGCTCTTGCATCTTTAGGGCTATGTTGTTGTTGTCGAACAGACTCATCTGCAAGACCTTTTCGACCTGATAGCGAAGGCGTCGAGTCTCTCCGTCTATGACATTTCCCAGTCGTTCGTATGTCGCTTCGCTCTTGTTCACAGTCTTGTCCGCAAGCATCTGTGCAGCGATGGAGATGGTGGAAATAGGTGTCTTGAACTCGTGCGTCATGTTGTGCACGAAATCATTCTTCATCTCGCTAATTCGTTTCTGCCGAACTACGAGATAGATGGTGAGAAGCGACGTGATGAGCAGGATAATGGTAAAGCCCATTGCCGGTGCCACATAGTTTGCCACGCCCCGGATGAACTGCTTTTGGTCCGGGAAGTGTATGACGACGGTACCCATCTGTCCTGTCGGGTCGCTTCGAAAGAGCGTTTGCTGATAGCTAGGGTCTTTGCCCTCTTCTGTATAGTCTTCGCACCGATACACTTCGCGTCCATCACTGGTGTAAACGATGAAGTGGAAGGGGAGGGTTATGCCGTTGGCTTGCAGGGAATTGCGAAGGTAACCGTCTAGAATGGCAGGGTTGAGGCGGTCTTGAAGCCTTTGTTCGCTGGCAGTATACAAGACGGCAAGGATGACTTCGTCGAGCACTCCCTGTTCATAAAGGTAGGCTTCGCGAGCATGTTTCTGCAGATTGCTGATGGTTTCTGCCACCTTGTTGTACCTGTTCATCGTAAGTGAACCAAGCGACATGTTGCCGGAACTGGGCGAAAGCGTGTCGAGCGGAAGCATGTAATCAGACATGCGGAAACTGTCCGGAAGAATCATTCTCCCGTTCTCTGCCTCGTGCTCGTTGAGCACTTTCTGCAAGTATCGGAAGGTCTCGGCTTTTTCCAGTTCGCGCGAAGCCTGGTCAAGACTGCGAAGAACGTTCTCGCTGAACTGCTCTTGGCGCATCCTAATCATTTCCTTGGCATAGCGTCCTTGCAAGTAGAGCAGCGAGACGAATGCTATGCAGACGACAAGGCAAATAAACCAGATGTAACTCCTTTTCATACTGCAAAGGTAATAATAAATGTTAAACAGTAAAAGAAAAACGCCAGCACTTTTGTACTGACGTTTAACTTATTTAAGATATTAAGTCCGGTTAAGTTGTCTTTTTGTGAACTAAGCCTTGTCTTAATCTTCCTTAAGCGTTGCTTGGTACTCTGCCACGAGTTTCTGCTGAACGTCGGCAGGAACAAGTTCGTAGCTTGCGAACTTCGTGTTGAAGCTTGCACGACCACCAGTCAAGCTGCTCAGAGCGGTACTGTAGCTTGCCATTTCCTTCAGGGGAGCTTTTGCAGTCAGCTTTTCGTAACCGCTTTCGCTGCTCATGCCCATAATCATAGCACGGCGTCCTTGCAGGTCACTCATCACGTCGCCCATCTTGTCGCTGGGAACGAGAACTTCTACGTCGTAGATAGGCTCCAGAATCTTTGGACCTGCCTCCTTAAAGGCCTGGGCGAAGGCTTGACGGCCTGCGAGCATAAATGAAAGTTCGTTGGAGTCTACGGGGTGCATCTTGCCGTCGTAAACGATGACGCGAACGTCGCGAGCATAGCAGCCCGTCAGAGGACCTTGTTCCATGCGCTGCATTACACCTTTCAGAATGGCGGGCATGAAGCGTGCATCGATGGCACCACCAACGACACTGTTGATGAAGACGAGCTTGCCGCCCCATTCCAGATCGATGGTTTCCTCGCTTTTTGCGTTGATGCGGAATTCCTGATTGCCGAAGCGATAGACTTCCTGAGTGGGAGTGCCTTCCACGTATGGCTCAACAATGAGATGCACTTCGCCGAACTGGCCTGCACCACCGGATTGTTTCTTGTGGCGATAGTCGGCACGGGCAGCCTTTGTGATGGTCTCGCGATAAGGAATCTTTGGCTCGTCGAAGACAATCTGAATCTTCTCGTTGTTTTCCATACGCCATTTGAGGGTACGGAGGTGGAACTCGCCCTGTCCGTGAACCAGAATCTGGCGAAGTTCCTTGCTCTGCTCGATTTGCCACGTTGGGTCTTCCTCGCGCATGCGCTGGAGCGCGTTCATCATCTTCTCGGTCTCGCTCTCATTGACGGCGCGAATGGCACGAGAGTACTTGGCGTTAGGATATTTGATGAAGTTGAAGCTGTTGTCGCAATCCTTGCCGTTGAGCGTGTTGCCAGTCTTGACGTCCTTGAGCTTTACGCTGCAACCGATATCGCCAGCTGCGAGTTCTTCTACCTTGATGCGGTTTGCGCCAGCGCAGACGAACATCTGAGCGATGCGTTCCTTGCTGCCACGGTCGGCGTTTGTCAGGTCGTCACCTTCCTTGACTGTACCGCTCATCACCTTGAAGTACTGCACTTCGCCGATGTGTGGCTCGACAGCAGTCTTGAAGAAGAAGAGGCTTGTGGGGCCAGCTGCGTCGAGGGCAATCTCCTGACCCTTGCTGTTGGCAACCTTAGGCATTTCGTCGACGAAAGGAACGACGTTGCCGAGGAACTCCATGAGACGGCGAACGCCCATATCCTTTACTGCATCAACGCAGAAGACGGGGAACATGCCACGACTGGCGAGGCCTTTGCGAATGCCTTCGCGCATCTCGTCTTCGGTGAGGTCTTCGCTTTCGAAGAACTTCTCCATGAGGGTTTCGTCGTGTTCGGCAGCTGCTTCGATGAGTGCCTTGTGCATTTCCATTGCCTTGTCCATCTGGTCGGCAGGAATGTCTTCAATCTTTGGCTCGCCGCCATCGGGGCCCCATGAATATTTCTTCATGAGCAGAACGTCGATGAGGGAGTTGAAGTTTGGACCGCATTCGATGGGGTACTGGATGGGCACAACCTTCGGGCCGTAGATGCTTGTCAGTTGTTCCATGAGCTGGTCGAAGTCGCAGTTCTCGTCGTCAAGCTGGTTGACGAGGAAGATGATGGGCTTGCCGAGCTTGTCTGTGTAGCGGAAGTGGTTTTGTGTGCCAACCTCGACGCCAGCAGCTCCCTTGAGCAGGAGGATTGCGGTGTCTGTGACGTTCAGGGCTGTAATGGCAGCGCCTGCGAAGTCATCACTGCCCGGGCAGTCGATGAAGTTGATCTTCTTGCCGTTCCATTCTACATGGCAAACAGTGGAGAAGACAGAATAGCCGTATTCGTGCTCTACGGGGAAATAGTCGCTGACGGTTGTGTGCTGACTGACTCTGCCGCGACGCTTGATGACACCTGCCTCGTAGAGCATGGCTTCAGTCAAGGTCGTCTTGCCGGCTCCATCATTACCCAGAAGGGCAATGTTCTTAATCTCATTAGTTTTGTAAGTCTTCATGACGTTATTGTTTTTATTGATTAATACAGAATTTCGGGCATAAAGTTACTATTATTTACCATAATGGCAAGCGTTTGGAAATATGTTAAACAACATAAATGCCAATTTTTAGTTGTCAATTGTCAATTTTCATCAAATCGCTTATGATGTCGTTCGATGTGAAAATGCCCTCTTTTGTGAGGCAAAGATGTCCTTTTTCGATGCGCAGAAGGTCGCGCAAAAGGTGAGGCTCGGCCATTTCGAGACAGTATTTGCGGTCTTTCTCCGAGAGTTCGTCAAGGGGGATTCCGTCGGAAGTCCTGAGTCGGGTCATGATAAACTCATCGTAGAGCGCATCGTCGCTCAATTCCTCCGTTTCGTGCGGCACGTCTTCTTTTGCTGCGATGTAAGCCTTGATGTCGGGCAAGTTTGCACGGCGGGTACGTTTACCGTCATAAGAATGTGCGCCTGCGCCCAGTCCCAAGTAGGGCGAGCCTTGCCAATAGCAGCTGTTGTGGCGCGAATGATAGCCAGGCAGAGCGAAGTTCGAGATTTCGTAGTGCAGGAAGCCGGCCTTGTTTGTGGCGTCCAAGAGGTGGTCGTACATTTGTCGGGAGAGTTCCTCGTCGGCTTCCTCGACCAATCCTTGCCGGAGCATTGTGTCGAGCCGAGTGCCTTCCTCGAAAGTGAGAGAATAGGCGCTGAGGTGTTTGATGTTGAGGCTCAGAGCTTGTTCCACATCATGCTTCCAGTCCTCGAAAGTCTGTCCGGGCAAGCCGTAGATGAGGTCGAGGCTAATGTTTGCGAAACCGGCTTCCCTGCATGCCTTCACAGCGTCGATGGTCTGCTGGCTGGAGTGCCGGCGTCCGATAAGTTGCAGAATGCTGTCGTTGAACGTCTGGGCACCCATGCTGATGCGGTTGACGGGTGTTCCCCTGAGCCCTTCCAGCCATTCCCTCGTCACGTCGTCCGGGTTGGCTTCGATGGTGACTTCGGCTTTGTCGTCGAGCGTCCACGAGCGACCAATCGCTTCAAAGAGCCTGTGGAGCAGGTCCGTGGGCAAAAGGCTGGGCGTGCCGCCTCCTATATATATAGTATGTACGCGCGAGGTTTCCAGATAATCTTTGCGCAAAGCCATCTCCCTTTCGAGGGCACGGACGTACGACGCCATCATGTCCTGTCCGAGCGTGGTGGAATAGAAGTCGCAATAGATACATCGCGACCGGCAGAAAGGAAAGTGAATGTACATGGCTTACGGCTTATGGGCTTACGGCTTATGGTAAGCTGTAAGCGGTAAACTAATCGCGCATCTTCTGGAAGGTGAGCTCGTAGAAGCAGGGATAGACATTGCCTGTAGCGCTCGTCTGACCCTCGGTGTGCGGCACGATGAGTCTGACCTTTGCTATGCCCTCATCGGCCGATTCCTGGCGTCCGATGCGGATGTAGGAGAAGGGGACGAGCCAACCGCTTGGAACGCTCGTGCTGCCATACGTGTTGTACATGGCACCGCCGCCGTTCGATTCCGTGTCGAAGTTGGCTGCGAAGCTGCCGTAGTTGTTCGAAATCTTCATGATGTCGGGGCTGGAGTGCCAGAAGTACACGTCGTTGCGGAGCTGGATGCTGTCGCCCAGAATGTTGAACTCAATGAATCGGCAGATGACGCGGGCCGTTTTGCCCCGTTCCAATTTCTCGCCCGTGCCCTTACGCACAATTTGCATGTAGACACCCGTGTTCTGGAAGAGCACATATTCGTTCTTTTCGAGGTCGGTCGTAGAGTCTTGCAGGAGGAACTGTTCCTCGCTGATTGGCGTTATTTTCCCCACGTTGCAGAGTTCGCTGCCGTCCTCGTCCCGAATCACGACTTCGCGATCCAGAAACGACTTGATGGCCTTGTACTCCTTGTCTTTCTGCTGGGCATACGTTTCGCTGTTCTTGCAGGAAGCGAAGAGGATTGCGGCGAGGAAGGGGATTAAGATGTATAGTGCTTTCTTCATCTTGCATTTAATGTTTCTGGCTGCAAAGTTACGAATAAGTGAGAACAATACAAAGAGAAACGGAAAGTTTTTCTTTTTGAGCCATAAAATCTTGCTTTCTAATGGTCGGGTCGCACCAGTCTTTTTACGGCGGGACTGGTGGCTTCGCGTGTGAAGTAGGTTGTTTAAGCACGTGACGTTTGGCGTTTTCACGTGTGACGTTTGCATTTTACACGTGTGTCGTCGGGCATTATCACGTGTGACGATTACGATTGTATAGTGTTACGCTGGCCATCGTCGCGTTTGTCATCCGGATTGACACAGTCTATATTGCAATATATATATTGCAATATGACATCAGTCACGCTCTTGGTGGGGCGAGAAAGTTGCTGGCTTCAAACCCCGAAAAGACCATGTGCAGTATGAACACTGAGAGGCAGATAGTCTTGGCAACGACGGACGTGCTCTGTTTAGCCCGTAATTTGCCCCAGAATCGCCCCAAATGCCTCCGACGTACATTTGTGCCTCCGAGGCAAAAACTTGCGCTCTACGGTGCCTTAAAATGAGCCGTTAAAATTCTCTGAATTTTACTTCTTCGAAAACTATCCTACAGACCATCTTGAGCGATATGCGTGGAAAACGGGCAAATAGGGTGGAATGCAACCCTATAGTAAACCTATTTCAGCATGTCGGCATAGGTTTTGATGGCGGCTTTGACGCGGTCGAGCGCTTCTTCCATAGTGCATTGCAGCTTGCCGCCGCTGGCATTTTTGTGTCCGCCACCATTGAAAAACCTCGAAGCCATCTGGTCGCACGGGAAATCGCCCACACTGCGAAGGCTCAATTTCATGATGCCTGGATGCTCCGTGTCTTCGTTGATGAATATGCTCAGCCGTGTGCCCAGCATGGTCAGGGGAATGTTGACGATGCCCTCCGTGTCGCCGTTCTTGACTTTGAAACGGCGCCGCTCGTCGTTCGTGAGTGTGATGATGGCTGTGTTTCGCTCGTGCAGGACGCGCATGTTCACGTAGAGCAGATAGCCTTGCAGCCGCAATCTGCCTTCAGAAGCGGTCCAGAAGACGTTCCGGTAGATCTGGTCTTTGTCGATTCCGCGTGCCAGGAGACGGCTGATATACTCGTAGATGACGGGGCGATTGGAGTTGAAGGAGAAGGCCCCCGTGTCGCACATCATGGCGCAGTAGAGGCATGTGGCTTCGTCGTAGGAGATGTTGTCCAATTCTTCTGACTCGCTGAGAATGTGACAGATGACTTCGGCTGCGGCACATGCCTGTGGTTCGGAATGCATCTCTTGGCAGAAGTCGGTATCGGGGTCGAGATGGTGGTCGATGAGGATGCGTGGTGCCGTACTCGCCATAATGTCAGCTTCCAGTCCGGCCATTCTGCTCGGTTGGTTCAGGTCGCAAACGATGATGAGGTCGGCTTCCTCGACGGCCTTCTTTGCCAGTTCGGCTTGTTTCGTGTATATGAGAATGGTGTCGGCACTGGGCAACCATTTCAGGAAATCCGGGAAAATGTTGGGCACAATGACTGTTGCCTGCTTGCCCATCCGCTCCAAGTAGAGTTTCAGGGCCAACGAAGAGCCGATAGCGTCGCCGTCGGGATTGACGTGCGTGCAGATGACTGCCCTATTGAATGTCGAAAAGTCAAGAAATCGAAAAGTTGAAGCTTCCATTTTTTTTACTAACATCTAAAGACTCGAACTGTGTTCTGATGAAGGGGAAAAGATTCTGAGGAAAACAGACGAGCCTCTTTCGAGCCTACCTTTTCCGTCTCTTCGACTTTCTTGGGGAAGGAGAGTCCTTTGTCGAGTATTTCTTGGGCTTTGATGACGACTGGGTCATCCTTGCAGAGGAATTGGAGATAGTCCTTCATCTCGCCCACATTGTAGATGATATTGCCGTAGATGTTGCGTTCGAAGAGTCGCCGGCTCTTCTGGAGCATGAGGTTGCGGCGGCGCAACTGGCGCTTCTCGGCAAACTGCGCAAACTTTTCCAAAAGGTTCTCACGCCTCAGGTATTGCTCCATGCGCTCGGCCGTACGAAGCGAGGTGAGCTTGGCGCGGTTCTCGTCGGAATAGGCGAAGGCGAACTGGCGGATGAGTCCCGTCAGGAAAGCTTCGCGATAGTAGCTGGTCATGCCCGTCGTATCCTCCGGCACGAAGATGTCGGGCGTAATGCCACCACCGCCATATACGATGCGTCCAATGCTCGTCTCGTATTGCGGCCCTTCGTTGTGGATGCTGTCTTGCGAGAAGAACTCGCCTCGCTCATAACGCGCGATGAGTTCATTCTCGTATTCCTGTCCATGCCCCTTCTCGTAGGGTTTCTGGATGCAACGACCGCTCGGCGTATAGTAGCGGGCAACTGTGAGGCGAACGACACTGCCGTCGCGAAATTCCTTGGGTTGCTGGACAAGACCCTTTCCGAAAGTGCGGCGACCGATAATCGTACCTCGGTCGTTGTCCTGAATGGCACCCGCAAATATCTCGCTTGCGCTGGCACTTCCCTCATCCACAAGTACCACGAGTGGGAGCTTCTGGAATGTGCCCCGACCGTCGCTGCGGAACTCTTCGCGAGGGCTCTTGCGCCCCTCTGTATAGACAATCAGTCTGCCAGAAGGCAGGAACTCGTTGACCATCTGAATGGCGATGTGCATGTAGCCGCCTTGGTTGCCGCGTAGGTCGACGATGAGCTGCCTCATGCCCTCCACATTGAGGTTGGCAAGGGCGACGAGCATTTCGGCATAAGTCTGTTCTCCGAAGTTCTTGACGCGAATGTATCCCGTCTTGTCGCCCATCATGTAATAGGCATCCACGCTGACCACGGGAATGTCGCCTCGAACGACGGTAAAGTACTGCAGGTCCTTCGAGCCGTGACGCTTGACGCCAAGCTTGACCTTCGAGCCTTTCACGCCTTTCAAGTGCTTCATCACATCGTCACTCTCCATTCCGACGAGCGATGTGGTGTCGGCCGTAACGATACGGTCACCAGCCAAGATGCCCACCTTCTCGGCAGGACCGGAATGGATGACAGACATAACGTTGACGGTGTCCTGTTCCATCGTGAATTGTACGCCGATTCCGCTGAAACTGCCCTTCAGGTTCTCGTTGGCCTCCTCGGCATCCTTCGGACCGAAGTAGCTGCTGTGAGGGTCGAGCTCGCTGAGTATCAATGGCATAGCATCCTCGACTAGGGTGTTCATGTCGACTGTGTCGACGTAAATGTTGTCGATGAGTTGTAACAGGTAGCCCACCTTCGAGGAACCTGTATTGATGATGTTGATGCGACCGCCCGAAAAGTGGCTCGTGTAGAAAGAGCCGACGAAGATGCCCACTATGGTGCCGATGGCAATGAGTAGCGGTGTAAAGCGATGCTTGGTGTCGGGGTTCATAATTTATTGTTCTATAGGTATATACTGCACTTCAATTCCAGCTCTGCGAAGCAAGTCGATTCCGTCCGTCAGTCGGTATTCACGACTGTAAATGACGCGCTTGATGCCCGCTTGAATGATAAGTTTGGCACACTCTATGCAAGGCGAGTCGGTGACGTAGAGGGTTGATCCGTCGCTATTGTTCCCGCTTCGCGCTATTTTTGTAATGGCGTTTGCTTCGGCATGCAGGACGTATGGCTTTGTTACGCCGTCTTCTTCACACACATTCTCGAAACCTGATGGAGTGCCGTTGTAGCCGTCGCTGATAATCATTTTGTCTTTGACGACGAGCGCTCCTACTTGTCGGCGCTGGCAATAACTGTTTTCGCTCCAGATTTGTGCCATTCGCAGGTAACGGAGGTCGAGGGCGCGTTGTTTCTTAGGGTCTTTCATTTGTTTGTATATTGTTGCGTTTGAGGAGAGCCTTGATGTCGGGCTCCTTGCCTCGGAAGTTTACATATAGTTGCATGGGGTCGGCAGTTCCGCCTTTCGAAAGGACTTCTTTGCGGAAACTTTGTGCCGTTTCTCTGTCAAAGATGCCTTTCTCGAGGAAAAGGCTGAAAGCGTCGGCGTCGAGCACTTCTGCCCATTTGTAGCTGTAATAGCCTGCCGCATAACCTCCACTCATAATGTGCGAGAACTGCACACTCATGTTTGTTCCAGGCACGGCGGGCAGGAGTTGAGTACGGCTCCAAGCCTTGCTCTCGAAGTCAAAAATCTCATCTTCCAGAGGCTTTGCGATGGTGTGGTAAGCCATGTCGAGCATACAGAAACTGAGTTGACGGATGCATGCATAACCACAATGGAAATTGCGACTGTCGCGAATGCGCTGGATGAGTTCGTCCGGCAAAGGTTCGCCAGTCTCGTAATGGAAAGCGAAGGTGTGCAGGAACTCGGGTTCGACGGCAAAGTTCTCCATGAGTTGCGAAGGAAGTTCCACAAAGTCGCGGAGGACATTTGTGCCGCTGAGGGCTTTGTAATGCACTTTCGAGAAGATGCTGTGAAGGGCATGACCAAACTCGTGAAGGAATGTCTCGACCTCGCTCAAAGTAAGCAACGAAGGCTTTTCGCTTGTTGGTTTGGTCAAGTTCATGACAATGCTGACGTGAGGACGATGGTCGAAACCAGTCTCATCGACATATTGCTCCTGGAAGTCTGTCATCCAAGCTCCGCTCTGTTTGCTGGGGCGAGGGAAGAAATCGGCATAAAGGACAGCCAGGAATGTTCCGTCGGCATCGAAAACCTCGTAGGCTTCTACGTCTGGATGATAGACCTCGATGTCGGGTTGCAACTTGAACGTGATGCCGTAGAGTTTGGTGGCAAGACCGAAAACTCCTTCCTTGACGTTTTGCAACTTGAAGTAGGGACGAAGCATTTCGCTATCGATGTTGTGCTTCTTGAGTTGCTGTTTGTGACTGTAGTAGGCCCAATCCCAAGGCATTAATTCAGGAACTTCCAGTTCATCCACTTCCTTCTTTGCAACGGGCATGTAAGCATCGTAGAGCTTCTCGATGAGGTCGTTCACTCGGGATGTTGTCTTTGCCATTCTGTTCGCTAGAGCATAGTCGGCATAACATTTATAGCCGAGAAGCGAAGTCAACTCGTGTCTGAGGTTAACGATTTTGCGAATGATTTCCCTGTTGTCGCAGGCATCGCCTTTGCAGCAGATTGTGTTCTTTTCCATGTACATCTGCTTTCTCAGTTCACGATTGTCGCAATAAGTGAGGAAAGGAATGTATGATGGGGCTTGAAGGGTAAAGAGCCAGCCTTCTTTGCCTTTCTCTTTTGCGGCCAATTCTGCGGCTTCTTTTGCCGTATCCGGCAGGCCCGAAAGGTCATCGGGGTTGGTAATGTGAAGCTCAAATTCGTTGGTCTGCTTTAGCTCATTCTGGCTGAATTGCAAACCAAGTTGAGCCAACTCTGTTTCTATGGCTGCGAACCTCTCTTTGTCCTCTTTGCCGAGTAGCGCTCCTGAGCGAACGAAAGCGTCGTAGGTGTCAAAGAGAAGCTTTTTTTGTTCGTCAGTCAATGCTTCGTTCTTTCCCCATACTTGCTTCACCCTTTCGAACAGTTTCTCGTTGTGCATGATGCTGGAGTAGTGTTCGGAAAGCATGGGCGAGAGTTTTTGCGCCAAAGCATCCATTTCGTCAGAAGTGTTGGCGTTGAGGAGATTGAAAAAGATGCTTGTGATGCGTTCAAGTTGCTCTCCAGTTCGTACGGCTATTGTGTTCTCGAAGGTAGGCTCCTCCGGATTATTGATGATGGCTTCGATGGCTTCATCCTCCTGCTTCATCGCTTCGATGATAGCAGGTTCGTAGTCCTCAATCTTGATGCTTGAGAACGGGGTTGTGCCATGCAAGGTCTGGAAAGTCGGGGAGCAAAGTATGTTCATTTGTTTAGTAGAGTCTGTATATTGTGAATGATGAAATGCCCTCTACCCAATTGAATGCTGCCTTCGTGTTCCCATTTGTTGAGGAGGTGGGAAATGGTAAGGCGTGTTTCGTCGATGTATCGGGCAAGGTCTTTCATTTGAATGATAAGTTCAACTTCGCCTTCGCAATCAAGGAAGATTTTGCCCAGAAAGTGCTTCAGGCGTTCTTCTGCTGTTCCTGATTGGTGCGGGAGGAGTGCGATTGCTCGCTTTTGTGCACATGCGGAAAGGGCATTGAGCAGGTTAAACCGAAACACTTCGCTCTTCATCATGTGGCTGCTGAGCAGAGTCTTTCTTATGCTCAAAAACTTAATATCCGTCTTTGCATAATAGGTATATTCGTATGTCGGATAAAGGCCGAAAAGCCTGTCTACTTCAATAACTGCAGGGCCTTCCAGGTAGGAGCGCGTGACATAGATTCCGTCTTCGGAACGATACTCTCTGAGCAGCTCTCCTTCAACAAGATAGAGCAACTGGGTGCAGTTGTCGCCTTGACGGATGAGCGGCAACTTGGAGGCTGGCAACTCGTCGATGTCGAGGCGCAAGGCATCTTCCCAGTTGAGTAAATCCGTGCTGCTGATGCCTTGGAGCAAAGGCAGGCGGGTTAGGAGAGCATAATCATTTATCATTCGTAATGAAGTACGTTTCCAATTGTGGTTGCTTCTCGAGCACTCGGTTTGCTGCTTTTGTTCCCAATACCATAAAGGCAGTTGCAAAGGCATCCGCTTCTGCACAAGTTGGTGCAATTACCGTGCTCGAAAGGATGTCCTGCTGAGCGGGATAACCAGTCTTGGGATTGATGGTGTGGGCTATCTTGCGTCCGTCCTTGATGTAGTAGTTACGATAGTTGCCGCTTGTGGCAATCGCTTTGCCTGAGAGCTCTATGACGTCTTGCAGTTCAGTATTGGTCGAGGTGGAATCGTCATCAGGCTTATTGATGCCGATACGCCATGGCTCGCCTTTTTCGTTGACGCCTTCCGTAACTATTTCGCCGCCAATCTCGACCATGAAGTTCTTGATGTCATGATTCCGCAGAACTTGTGCGGCTCTGTCCACGCCATAACCTTTCGCTATTGCGCTGAAATCGAGAATGGAGAGCGGATTGTCCTTCGTGAGTTTGTTTCCGTCGAGATGTATATGGGAAAGGCCAACCAGAGCAAGAAGGCTGTCAACCTGTGTGCTGTCCGGCATTTGACCGCTTTTGAAGCCGAATCCCCAAGCATTTACCAGAGGCGCAACCGTTGGGTCGAAGGCTCCATTGGTAGCTTCGTAGATGGTGAAAGACAGTTTCAACACTTCGCTCAGCATCTCGTCTGTTTCGTCCGTCTCGTTTCGGTTTATTTTGCTGATAGTGCTCTGCGGATTGAACATCGAGAGCGAGGCATCAACCTTCTGAAGCTCTGCTTCCAGTTCTGCTTGCAGGTCTCTGTCGTAGAGATACTTGGCGTGGTAAAGCGTGCCGAAGACTGTGCCCTCGTTATGCTGATAGGAAGCTGTCGCCTGACTGCCTGACCGTCTGAAGACCAAAAGGCAAATGATGGCGATAACAGCAAGTAAAGCGATGACTAAACTGCGTTGTTTCATTTGTTTGCCTCCCCATCATAAGGTTTTGGCCGACGTCAAAGACGAGATTGACCGTTCCGCCCCAACCGTTCGTGTCGTTCTTTCCATATCCTGGAATGAAGTACGGGTCGCCTCCGTCGGGTGATTTCATGGAGATGCGGAACTTGTAGCGCATGCTCCAACCAAGGCGAATGAATTTCCAGAGCTTTGTTTCAACGCCTACGCCAAACTCCAGCCAGTGTCCTGTCGCTTTCTCGCCATTCATTTCAAGGGGAACGGTTGTTCCAAATATGGGGTCGGCAAATGCCTTGTTGGCGACGTCATACTTGAAGCTGCTGAAACCATAGCGAAAGAGTCCGAAGAGTCGGTTGCCGTTGTGCTTCTTGTTGAAGTTGTAGTCCATGCCGAAGCGCATGTAGG
The DNA here is from genome assembly GCA_902779315.1 of uncultured Bacteroidales bacterium. Taxonomy (GTDB): domain Bacteria; phylum Bacteroidota; class Bacteroidia; order Bacteroidales; family Bacteroidaceae; genus Physcousia. The sequence goes on from CACZBC010000023.1 coordinate 34,942, forward strand.
GCGAGGTTGTGGAGAATGTGTTGCCTGTTTCCGCGCCTTCCCTGTGACAATCGCCGATGCCAAGTTCGGCAACAGGGAAAATCTTATCATAGAGGTTAACTCGAGCTCCCACCTCCATATTCGCAAACTTTGCATCGACAGCTTTCATGACAAAGCCAACGATGTCTGCACTGACAGCAATGCCGCTAAACAGGGGCGCTTTGTCCTCTTTCTTCTTTTGCTCCTGCGCTTGCAAGTTGATGCAAGTCAGGCTAATCAGGATCAGAGAACAAATGTATCTCCAGGTTGTTGGTCTGTTCATAGTTCACAGAGGAGCGTATGACGTTGATGGAATCGATGAATTCGTGTGTGGAGCGAACGCCTTGAATGGTGTGGAAGAGGGTTGTCGGGCAGTCGGGCGACTCGTAATGCACTTGGTTGCTTTTTGATATCCAGATGGTGTCTTGGAAGAGATAGTCCATGCCTTTGACTGTCAGCACGAGTGTGTCCTCGTCTTGCCAATAGCTCATGGAAAGATCTATTCTGGATGTACCGACACTTTTGTTGAGCAAGACTGGTCCGGACTTGCCGGCTGTAATGGTAAGTGTGTCGTCGAAGGACACGCTAGCACTGTCTTGATAGAATGCGCCATAACAGCCTACATGGTTGTAGAGTGTGCAGTCGTACGATTCGCAAGCCGCGAGCAGCAGGACAATTGATGCTATGTACAGAAGCCTTCGCCTCATATTGTCTTCTCGATCTGATAGTTGTTGCGTTCGGCAGAGTTACGGCTGATGAGTTCTCCGAGGAAGCCCGCCACGAAGAGCTGGGTGCCGAGAATCATCATGGTCAGGGCGATGTAGAAGTAGGGACTGTTGGTGACGAGGGGGTGGGGAATGCCTTTCGCCAGGCAATAGAGCTTTGTGCCGCCTACAACACAAACTGCGAGGAAGCCGATCATGAACATCAGGGTTCCGATGAATCCGAATACGTGCATCGGTTTCAGCCCGAAGTTGTTCAGGAACCAAAGCGAGAGGAGGTCGAGGTATCCGTTGACGAAGCGGTTGAGGCCCATGAATTTCGACTTGCCGAACTTGCGTGCCTGATGATGCACTTTCTTTTCTCCAATCTTGCTGAAGCCAGCGTTCTTGGCCAGATAGGGAATGTAGCGATGCATCTCTCCATAGACTTCGATGTTCTTCACCACGTCTTTGCGATAGGCTTTCAGTCCGCAATTGAAGTCGTGCAGGTTGTGAATGCCGCTCACTTGCCTTGCTGTGGCGTTGAAGAGCTTTGTCGGAATCGTTTTCGAGAGCGGGTCGCCCTTGCTGCGGTTCATCTTGTATCCGCTCACCAGGTCGTATCCTTCCTGCGTGATCATGCGGTAGAGTTCTGGAATCTCGTCGGGCGAGTCCTGCAGGTCGGCATCCATCGTGATGACCACATCGCCTTTTGCTGCGCCGAAACCGCAGTAGAGGGCTGGGCTTTTGCCGTAGTTGCGACGGAACTTGATGCCGTGAACCGTATCGGGATTCTCTTTCTTGAGGTCTTCTATCACGTTCCACGAATTGTCTGTACTGCCGTCACTGACGAAGATGACTTCGTAGCTGAAACCGTGATTTATCATTACACGCTTGATCCAGCTGAACAGTTCGGGTAGCGACTCGTCTTCGTTGTAAAGGGGAACAACAACACTAATGTCCATAATATTTTATTTCTTAACGGGTTTTCTAACGGGTAATGCTGCAAGCAGCGAGGCTGGGAGTGCCAATATGACGTTGTAGAATGCCAGTTGGAGCACTATGTCGCGAACGGTCATAGACTGTACCAGCTTTTGCATCTCGTTCAGGTCCACTTCGGGCATCATCTTTTTCCAGGCTTCGCGATATTCCTCGTTTTGCAGAGAGGTTCCCAGAATGGAGAGCAGACGTCCGTTGTCGAGCCAAAGGAAATAGGCGTACTGGACCATGTCTGTCAGCAAGCCTGCCAGCAGACAGGTCACAAATGAGAGGCGAAGGATGTGCAACCAGCTGACAGACGGGTAGAGCCTGTAGTAGTTCGTCAGTTGCTTGTAGAGCATGTAAATGCTGATGATGGCCAGAACCGTGCTTAGCATCGAGAGGAAAGGACGTTCCGTTCCGTACATCGTACAGAGGAAACTTGCCGACCACATCAGTCCAATCGGCAGCGCCATCCATCCGGCAGCATCCATCGTTTTAGGTACTTCGTTTGCCATTTATCCTATCTGTATGAGTTGACAAAGGTACGAAATAATAATATAAATAATGTATAAAGAGGCAAAAAAATCGCCTTAGCAAATAATTTTTCACTTTTCACTTTTCACTTTTCACTTATTTGTTGTACCTTTGCACCCGCAAAATCATGGGAAAGTCCTATACGGCATGCTCCTTGTGAATCCCCCAGGGCTTGACCGCAGCAAGGGCAGCAGGTTGTAGCGGCGCGATATAGCAAGCTTTCCCACCCGCCTCTTTAGCTCAGTTGGCCAGAG
>CACZBC010000023.1:37475-39419 GCA_902779315.1 uncultured Bacteroidales bacterium
TGCAAACATAACGTTTGACGTTTGCGATTTACTAGTGTGACGTTTGCAATCGTATAGTGTCACGTTTGGAAACGAGGCGTGTGTCGTTTCGGTTTGTCCCCTGCCAAAAAGAATTCGTCCGCTCTGCTGAAAGCCGTTCCTGATGTAAGAAATTGATTTTTTTATAGTCAAAAATGCCTGTTTGTGAGCAATTTCTTGTCCGTGAGTGCCTGATTATGCGATTATTTTTATAACTTTGCGAAGATTTAACTATGAAAAACAAAACTGAACGATGCATTCCACATATTATCTCTCGATTGACTTAGGTGCCACGAGCGGCCGTACGATTATCGCCAAATACGATGGCGAGCGAGTTGAGATGAGCGAACTGACGCGCTTCGAAACCACGCAGATTCATTGCGACGGACACGTTTTCTGGGACCTTCCTCACCTCCACGAAGAAATCCTCCTTGCCCTGCAAAAGGTTAAGACAGAGGGGATTACGCTTACCAGTATTGGCGTGGACACTTGGGGCTGCGATGTGGCTTTCTTCGGAAAGGATGGCGAGCTGATTGGTTTGCCGTACTGTTATCGCGACCCTCATACGGATGGGGCGATGGAACGATACTTTGCGGAATGTATGCCGAGCCAGGAACTCTACGAACGGACAGGCATCCAGTTCATGCCCTTCAATACCTTGTTCCAGCTCGACACGATTCGTCGCGAGAACAAAGACGCGTTTGCCAAGGCCGACAAGGTGCTCTTCATGCCTGATGCCATTGTCTATATGTTTACGGGTGAGGCGGTTATGGAGCAGACGGTTGCTTCCACTTCGCAAATGCTCAATCCCCAAACTGGCGACCTCGACACGAAGATTTTGGCTTCGATAGGAATGAAAAGAGAGCGTTTCGGACGTCTCGTCAAGCCTGGCGATAGGGTAGGAGTGTTGAGCCGTAAGGTTCAGGAAATGACTGGATTAGGTCCTGTTCCCGTGGTTGCTGTGGGAAGTCACGATACGGCTTCGGCTGTGGCTGCCATTCCGGCTGAGGACGGCAATTACGCTTACCTGAGTTGCGGCACTTGGAGCCTGCTTGGCATTGAGAGTCCGACGCCCATCATCAACGAAGCGAGCTTCCGTCATAACTTCACGAACGAAGGCGGGTTGGACGGTACGATTCGTTTCCTCAAGAACATTACCGGGCTTTGGCTTATGGAACAATGTCGGAAAGAATGGACGGAAGGGCAAGTTCCGACGGATGTGAACGAGTTGAATGCGCTTTGCCTCAATTCCTCGCTCCAAAGTCTCATCAATCCCGACGACCCGCGCTTTGCCCATCCCGATTCGATGACGGCAGCCATTCGCGATTATCTGGCTGAAACCGGTCAGGAACTTCCGCAAAAACCAGCCGATTATGTGCGTGTCATTTTCCGCAGCCTCGCCCATCGTTATGCCGAAGTTGTGGAGCTGCTTCGCGCCATTTCTCCTATTGATATTCAGCGACTTCACGTCATTGGCGGGGGAAGCAAAAACAACTTCCTGATGCAGTTCGCTGCCGACGCTCTCCAGATTCCCGTTATTGCCGGTCCGAAAGAGGGAACGGCGCTGGGCAATGCCTTAGTGCAAATCCGTGCTGCAGGCTTGGTCGGTTCGCTCTCGCAGATGCGGGGCATCGTCAGGAAAAGCATTGAACTGAAAGAATATAAATAATAGAATATATGAAAGAAGAACAGATTCTAAAGTCTTACGAGATTGCAAAAGAGCGCTATGCGGCTGTCGGAGTCGATACCGACCTTGCCGTCGCTCAGTTGGAAAAAACGCCCATCAGCCTGCATTGCTGGCAAACGGATGATGTGGTGGGCTTCGAACGGAATGAAGCCTTGAGTGGTGGAATCCAGACGACTGGTAACTATCCTGGTCGTGCCCGCAACATCGATGAGGTGCGTGCCGATGTGGCTTTTGCGAAG
>CACZBC010000024.1 GCA_902779315.1 uncultured Bacteroidales bacterium
TTAAGCATTTAAGCAAATTAAACATTGCTTAAAAAGACACACTGATATATTATGAAAACAAAGCGGCGAGCCTGACTGTCATGCCAAACCCGCCGATTTCATTTATCTGGACTTGCGCTCTTCTTGGCCTTTACAGCCTTTCGTAGCCCCATTCGTCGAGGACCTCGCCCCAATGTTCGTTGACAAGCTGAACCGTGCGGGGGTCGTACTGGTACTTGTTCTTCTTGTAGCCTTTCTTGCCCTGTATGTACTTCTCGATGGCTGGTTTCGCTTCCTCCCAACCAGGCAAATCAAGCTTCTTGTAGATGTCCTCCGTGATGGCAAGGGCGTCTTTCTCTATGTCCTCGAAACGCACTTCATAGAGCCTTCCTTCCGGCAGGCTTTGTTTCTGCTCTTTGTAGGCACGATAGAGCTCCATGTAGTTGCGCAGGATGTTCTGCTCCATTTCTTCGTCGGTGATGGTGTGGAACTGCAGGGGTTTTATCGTGCTGAGATAGAAGGAGCGGGTGCTCTCGAAGACGGTGTAGGGATTCCTGATGAGGTACACGAACTTCGCGTTGGGAAAGAGCTCCGAGAGGGCTTTTATGCGGCCTGTGTGGGGTGGATTCTTCGAGAGGTACTGGGTGCCTCCCGTGTTCCACAGACTTATCTTGACGAGCTTTTCGAAGGTCTGCTTAAACTCTTCCAACTCGTCGTCTTTTATGTCCTTGAAGGTGAGGAAGCGGTCGCAATATTCCTGCATCCTTTCGGGGAAGAACCAGAAGTTGTAGTAGTTGTAGGCTGTCATGTTTGCCAGCGAAAACTCCTCTTCCTGTGGCAGGTCGGGAGCAAGCTCCATGTTGTCGGTGGGACGCTTGTTGGGCATCACCCATTTCATGACGGGCTTGAACAGTCCCTGCATCGCCATGATGTAGTGGGGGAAGACGGTCTGATAGGTGGTGGTGTAGCCAAAGTGCTTGTCCTGAGCAAAGATGTTATGCACAAAGGTTGTGCCGCTCCGCCAATGCCCCAGGATGAAAAGCGGGTCGTTCTTTAATGGCTTGTCGGCCAATTGCTTACGATACTTTCGCTCTTGTAAAGCTACAAATGGACTGAGGATGCGGCAAATGCATTTTGTGAGTATGTAGTTTGCCCTTTTGTCCTTGGCAATGTGCTGATCTTTGGTAAGAGATTTGAAGGTTTTCCAGTCTGCGCCCACCAGAGTGTTGACAGGCAATTGCTGATAATTGAGCAGGCCCATAGTTACTTTATTATTTTGACTTCAATTCCTTGTTTACTCAACTCTTTGACGGCCTTCTCGATGGCTTCGTAGTGCTCTGGAGCGATTCCGAGCTTGGGCAGGTCGAGTGTCGGCAGTTCTTCATGCAAGAGGTCTTCTTCGGCCAGAGGTTTCTCTATCATTCCCACGGCACACGTGTTGTTTGTGATGGGGTCGATGAGGATGAAGGCACCCGTCGCTCTGTTCTTCTTGTACTCATCGAAGAAAAGCGTCTTGGCAGTAGTTATCTGAACTTGACCTATCTCGTTGAGTTTGAACTCTTTGCCTTCTAATCGTTCCATCGTGTTCACGTCGATGCGATAGTCAATGGCGCTGATTGTGGCTCTCGTCGTGTTCGTGTTGGCCTTGAGGAAGAACTGCTTGCTGCAATCCATCGGCTCTTCGTCCATCCATACAAGTTTTGTCTGCAAATGTCGACCGACGAAGGGCAGATTGTCGGGCTTGACAAGCATTTCGCCTCTGCTGATGTCTATCTCGTCCTCGAGCGTGATAGTGACGCATTGTGGGCAGAAAGCGTATTCCAGTTCGCCTTCATAGGTGACGATGCTCTTCACCCTGCTTGTTTTTCTGCTGGGCAAAGCCATGATTTCGTCACCTTTACGAATCACACCGCTTGCCACTTTTCCGCTGAATCCACGGAAGTCGAGATTGGGGCGTAGGACATACTGCACAGGGAAGCGGAAGTCCTGCATGTTGCGGTCTTGGTCGATGGGCACGGTCTCGAGGAACTGGAGTAGGGAAGTGCCCTCGAACCAAGGTGTCCTGTCGCTCTTTTTCACTACATTGTCGCCTTCCTTTGCCGAGAGCGGGAAACACGTAACGTCCTCTATTCCAAGTTGATTCGTGAGCTCAAGGTACTCGTTCTTAATCTTGTTGAAGACCTCCTCGGAGAAATCCACGAGGTCCATCTTGTTGACGGCAAGCACGATGTGCTTGATGCCAAGCAACGAGACGAGGAAAGTGTGGCGGCGTGTCTGTGTGATGACACCCATACGGGCATCGACAAGGATGATGGCAAGATTGGCGGTAGAGCCGCCAGTAATCATGTTGCGGGTGTATTGCTCGTGTCCTGGAGTGTCGGCAATGATGAACTTGCGCAGGTTCGTCGAGAAGTAGCGATAAGCCACATCGATTGTGATGCCTTCCTCGCGTTCTGCCTTCAATCCGTCAAGCAGCAGGGCATAGTCAATCTCCCCCGCTCCGGCATTACCCACTCGCTTTGAGTCGCGCTCGAGGGCTTGCAACTGGTCTTCATAAAGTTTCTTGCTATCGAAAAGCAGACGCCCTATAAGGGTTGACTTGCCATCGTCTACACTGCCGGCAGTAAGTAATCTGAGGAGCGACTTACGCTCGTCAGCGTCAAGGAAGGCCTTGATATCGACCCCACTCCCTTGCCCCTCCCGTGGGAGGGGAGTTATATCTTTTGTCATATATAATTGTATTTTATGTTATCTTAGGGGAGAGGGGTCAGAAATATCCCTCTCTCTTCTTTTGTTCCATGGATGCTTCCTGATCGAAGTCGATGACACGTGTGGTGCGTTCGCTCTTCGTTGTTGTCATCATCTCCTCCACAATCTCTTCGATGGTTGTGGCGTTGCTTTCCACGGCTCCCGTCAAGGGCCAGCAACCAAGGGTACGGAAGCGAACCATGCGCATGTGAATCTTCGGAACAAGTTCTTTCGGCAAACGGTCGTCATCGGCCATAATGAGGTTGCCGTCAATCTCTACGCACGGACGTTCCTTTGCGAAATAGAGGGGCACAATGGGGATGTTCTCGAGTCGGATGTATTGCCAAATGTCAAGTTCCGTCCAGTTGCTGAGAGGGAATACGCGAATGCTTTCTCCCTTGTGTATGCGACTGTTGTAAATGTCCCAAAGCTCAGGGCGTTGGTTCTTAGGGTCCCACTGATTGAACTGGTCGCGGAAACTGAAGATGCGTTCCTTTGCCCTCGACTTCTCTTCATCACGACGAGCTCCGCCGAAGGCTGCATCGAACTTCCACTTGTTCAGGGCATCGAGCAAGGCTTTTGTCTTCATCAGGTCGGTATGCACTTTGCTGCCATGCGTGAAGGGTCCTACACCTGCCTTGAACGCCTCCATGTTGCTCTCTACAATCAGGTTCCAACCATGTTCTTTTGCATAAGAGTCGCGGAACTCAATCATCTCGCGGAACTTCCATTTCGAGTCGATGTGCATCAGAGGGAAAGGCACTTTGCCTGGCGCGAAAGCCTTTTCTGCAAGACGTACCATCACGCTGCTGTCCTTGCCGATGCTATAGAGCATGACGGGATTCTCGAATTCTGCTGCCACCTCTCGGATGATGTGGATGGACTCTGCCTCGAGTTCCTGAAGGTGGCTCAAACGATATTCTTCCATTTATTGTCTATATGTTTTTGTTTATTAGTTCAATTACTGCTTCCACCTCTTCTTTCAACGTCATTTTACTGGTATCGAGGCTGAGGTCGGGGTTTGTGGGAGCCTCGAAGGGGGCACTAATGCCAGTGAAATCCTTCACTTCACCACGACGGGCACGTGCATAAAGGCCTTTCACATCACGACGCTCACATTCGTCAAGAGGTGTGGCGATATACACTTCGCGGAAGTCTTTCTCGCCAATAATCTTGCGAGCCATCTCTCGAAGTTCTGTGGTAGGGGAGACAAAACAAGCAATTGTGACGATGCCCGTATCCACAAAGAGTTTGCCAATCTCTGCTATTCGACGGATGTTCTCACGTCTGTCCTCTTCCGAGAAGCCGAGGTTGGAGTTGATGCCTGCACGAATGTTGTCTCCGTCGAGAATGCGACAAAGGATGCCCCGATTGTGCAGTTCGCGTTCCACACCTATTGCGACGGTACTCTTTCCGCTACCGCTCAAGCCTGTCATCCAAATCATTATGCCGCGCTGATGGAGTAGGGATTCCTTGTCCTCACGGCTTAGCATCTTGTCGAAGATGGGGTATATGGTATTTAACGAATCGGCCATATTATTGGAATTACAAATACACTAATTAAGAAAACTATGATGTTCAAAGGCAAACCAACCTTCACGTAATCTGTGAACCGATAGCCTCCGATGCCTTGCACAAGCAGGTTGGTTTGATAGCCGATAGGTGTGCTGAAGGCAGCAGATGCTGCGACACAAATGCAGATGAAGAAGGGCATCGGATCGACTCCCAACTTTTCCGCAACTGCCAATGCCAAAGGAAAGGCGAGGGCAGCAGCTGCATTGTTCGTAATGAGCTCTGTGAATAGGTTCGTGATGATGAACAGAATGGCAAGCATGGCATAAGGTCCATGTTCTGTCTGTCCGATAACGTCGGCACAAGCAATGATGATGTCGGCTATCTGGTCAGCGAATCCCGAGTTCTGCATGCCTTTCGAAATGGCAAAAGCACAGGCAATCGTGACCAAGACATCCCAGCTGATGTACTTGCTATACCTGCGAGGATTGAATATCTTTGCCCAAGCCATGATGACAGTTGTCACGCAAACGAAGAAGAACATATCGAACTTGAAACCAGGCACGGCTTCCCTGACGAATGGCAACTCACCCACTGTAGCTCCAACTATCATCAAAACAAGCAAGATAAGGGCTAGATAGCGTTTCTTGTGGTCTAGTGGCTGATTGTCGGCATCGTAGCTTGAAATGAGGAAAGAAGTGGTTTCCTGATAGGTTTGGACAAACTTCTCGTCGGTATCGAGCAGCAGGGTGTCGTGGTTTTGCAGAGGCATGTTCATCCAGTCTCCGCTAAGAAGTGTGCCACCTCTGCGAATAGAACGAACCGTTGCACCATATTGGCGGTAGAAGTCGAACTCTCGAAGCGTCTTTCCCAATCCGTTGAAACGGCTTCGCAGCACTATCTCGACACGATGAACACCCTCGGCTTTCTCGTCGTCATCCGTTTCGGTTTCTCTCGTTTCGGGCAAGAGATAATGACTATAAAAGATAAGGTACGCAAGACCTACTATACAAATGATGATGCCAACCTTGCCCAACTCGAACATACTCATTCCCTCTCTGCCGGATTCTTGAATGAGACCATCCACAACAAGGTTCGTGCTTGTGCCAATCAGGGTACATATTCCACCCAGAACTGTTGCGTAGCTCAGGGGAATGAGGAACTTCGTGTGTGAAAGTCCGACTTTTCTCGCCCAGTTTTTTATGATGGGAGCAAAGATGACCACAACTGGCGTGTTGTTCAGAAAGGCTGAGAGCGCGGCTATTGTAGGCAGGAGCTTTGCGTTGGCTCGAGTGACAGTAGTGTGTTTGTGAGGTAATAGGGTTAGAATGATGCGCTCCAGTATGCCACTCCTTCTCACGCCTTCGCTGACGAGGAAGAGTAGGGCAACGGTAATCATTCCCTTGTTCGAGAAGCCTTCCAGGCATTCTTTGGGTTGAAGAATGCCTGCACAAAGCATCATCACAACACAACTGAACAGAATGAGTCCAGGTTTCAATCTGTCTGCTATGAGTGCCCAAATCATGAACACCAAGCAAAAGGCTACGAAATATACACTAAACATATTATCCGAACAATTCTCTTACAGCTTCTACTACTCTGCGGACTGGCACCAGTTCTATCTTGTATTGTTTCTTGTCGAGCCCATTCATGTTGTGTGACGGAATGAGGATGCGTTTGAAACCAAGCTTTTCTGCTTCCGCAATTCTTTGTTCTATACGTGATACTGGCCTTATTTCTCCGCTCAAACCCACTTCGCCAGCCATGCAGACATCGCCTTCGATGGGCATGTCTCCATTACTGGAAAGTACTGCTGCAATTACGCTCAGGTCAATTGCGGGGTCAGTTACACGGAGTCCTCCTGCTATGTTCAGGAAGACATCTTTCTGGGCAAGTTTGAAGCCGACACGTTTCTCGAGAACTGCCAGAAGCATGTTGAGTCGACGACCATCAAAGCCTGTCGTGCTTCTTTGAGCAGTTCCGTAAGCTGCCGTGCTGACCAAAGCTTGCGTCTCAATAAGGAAAGGTCGCACACCTTCTATCGAGCAGGAAATGGCCACACCTGAGAGTCCTTCGCGATTATCCGTGAGAAGCAGTTCGCTAGGGTTGCTTACCTGTCGAAGCCCGTCGTGTCGCATCTCGTAAATACCCAGTTCGCTCGTGCTCCCGAAGCGGTTCTTCATGCTCCGAAGGATGCGGTAAAGGTGGTGCTGGTCGCCTTCAAATTGGAGGACGACATCAACGATGTGCTCCAAAACCTTAGGTCCTGCCAGGGAACCTTCCTTATTAATATGGCCGATGAGAAGAATTGAAGTTCCTCCCGACTTTGCGTATCTGAGCAGAGCTGCAGCACATTCCCTGATTTGGGCAAGTGAGCCTGCAGACGATTCGACTGTTTCTGTTTGAACAGTTTGAATGGAGTCGATGACAACTAGGTCTGGCTTCATCTCTTCGATGTGCTGGAAGATCTGTTCGAGAGAAGTTTCACAAAGCACGAAGAGCCCTTCGTTGACTGGTCCCAACCTGTCCGCTCTGAGCTTTATTTGTCTTGCACTTTCCTCGCCACTCACATAGAGGATGCGTCTTCCTTGCAGTTGAAGGACCGTTTGCAGCGTGAGTGTGCTCTTGCCGATGCCAGGTTCGCCACCAAGAAGAACGAGGCTTCCAGGCACTAGACCCCCACCAAGAACGCGGTTCAGCTCGCCATCGCCCATATCGATGCGTGGCTCGGCACCAGCTTCGATTGTGTGAAGTTGTTGAGGTGCAGGGCGTTCCAGAGTGGTTTGACTCGCAATCTTACCCATAGAAGGCTTTGATGGAGCCGCAATCTTCATTTCCTTCATTGTGCCCCAGCGATTGCAGGCGGGACATTTGCCCATCCACTTCACGCTTTCTTGCCCGCAATAGTCGCAGACGTATACTGTCTTGTCTTTTGCCATTCCTTATAGTTTCTTCATGCTCAACGAGATACGCTCTCTTTGTAAATCTATTCCTACAACTCGAACCATTACCTGTTGCTGCACTTTTACAACGGTTGTCGGATCTTTCACATAGTGGTCTGCAAGTTGCGAAACATGCACCAAACCCTTGATGTGAACACCTATATCGACGAAGGCGCCAAAGTTTGTGATGTTTGTCACGATTCCAGGAAGCACCATACCCTCGCGAAGGTCGCCGATTTCGTGTACTGTCGGATCGAAAGCGAAGGCATGAAGCGGCTTACGTGGGTCGAGACCAGGCTTGTCGAGCTCAGTCATAATGTCCTTCAAGGTTGGCAAACCCACATCACCACTCACATAGCGATTGACATCTATCTTGTCCCTGAGTTCCTTGTTGGCCATGAGTTCTGCCACAGAACACTTTTGGTCGCGAGCCATTCGCTCAACCAACTCGTATCTTTCGGGGTGAACTGCACTATTGTCCAGCGGCTCGTCTCCACCTTTTATGCGAAGGAAACCAGCCGATTGCTCGAAGGCTTTTGCCCCCAGACGCGGCACTTTCATCAACTCTTTGCGAGAGTGGAAAGGTCCGTTCTCACGGCGATAGCGAACGATATTTTGTGCGAGAGAAGGTCCGAGACCGCTCACGTAAGTCAACAACCACTGACTCGCGGTGTTGAGGTTCACGCCAACTCTGTTCACACAGGCAATCACGGTATCTTCGAGACTCTTTCTGAGAGCCGTTTGATTGACGTCTTTCTGGTACTGTCCCACGCCAATGCTCGACGGATCTATCTTTACGAGTTCGGCAAGAGGGTCCATCAGTCGCCGACCTATGCTGACAGCTCCCCTGACGGTCACATCCTCGTTGGGGAACTCTTCACGCGCAATCTCGCTGGCACTATAGATGCTGGCTCCATCTTCGCTAACGCTGTAAATCTCCACACCTTCAGGAAGGTCAAGATGCCGCACAAAATCTTCGGTCTCCCGACCAGCTGTTCCATTGCCGATACTGATGGCCTGAACGCCATACTTCTCGACAAGATTCTGGACGGTCAGCATCGCCTTAACGCGCTCAGCTCGAGGAGGGTGGGGGAAGATGACATCGTGATGGAGGAGATTGCCTTCCGAATCGAGACAGACGACCTTGCAACCTGTTCGGAAACCCGGGTCAATCGCCATAACACGCTTCTGTCCGAGGGGCGACGCCATTAGGAGTTGCTCCAGATTACTAACGAATATTCGGATGGCTTCCTCGTCTGCTTTTTGCTTTGACGAAGCGCCAAACTCGTTGCTGATGCTGGGTTCGAGGAGTCGCTTGTAACCGTCTTCGACTGCTTCATATACGGCTTTGCTGCACTCGTTGTTGCCTCTGACGAACTGTCTGGCTATTCGTTCCAAAGCCGGTTCGTCATCAACACAGATCGAGACACGCAGGATGCCTTCGGCCTCACCTCGCCGCATAGCCAGCAAACGGTGGCTGGAACAGCGTTTCAGGGGTTCGTGCCAATCGAAGTAGTCGCGATAATTCTGCCCTTCTACATCTTTGCCTTTGATGACTTTGCTTTGTATCTGTGCATGAATGGAGAAGGTCGTCCTGAGCGTTTGCCTTGCTCGTTCGTCCTCGCTCACACGTTCAGCAATAATATCCTTTGCCCCTTGAAGAGCTTCCTCCTCGCTAAGTTCAATTTTGAATCTTGAATTTTGAATTAACACCTTTAATGGTGTTGAAGTTTGCTTCATGATAGCATTGGCAAGAGGCTCCAGTCCGGCTTCCCGAGCAACTTGGGCACGCGTCCTGCGCTTCTGCTTGTAGGGGAGATAGATGTCTTCCAAAGTGGTCGCATCCCAACATTCCTCGATTCTGGTTCGCAGTTCTGGAGTGAGTTTCCCCTGTGCGTCTATAGTGGTGAGAATGAACTCCTTGCGGTGCTCCAACTCGTTGACATTGTCGAGTTCTGCAGCCACCTGAGCGACCTCAACATCAGTCATTCCACCAGTCGCTTCCTTGCGATAACGGCTGATGAAGGGCACTGTGGCGCCTTCCTGCAGCAAGTCGACAACTTGTCGCACATATTTTTCCTTGAGGCCAGTTCGTTCGGCAATCAGGTTGTAGTTCATACTCATTCGTTCTAACGGACTGCAAAGATACGAATTTTAATTGAAAATTAAAAACTGAAAGTTGGAAAAAGTTCAATAAATATTGCAAGAAGTACTCTTGGAACATTGGAAAATCCTTTACAAAACGCAGTATGGGGTTTACTCAAAATGTTGTAAAGATTTTTCCGAAACATGATGTGTCGACCTTCGAAAGCCTGAAAATTCCAACATGGGCAAGGTCGTTGGCAAACATATAAGGTGATGTTTGCCAACTTCACACGCCTAAATTGCCGATTTAACGTGCTTTGTAAGGCTCCGAAACACGCCAAAATCGCTACTTTTTCGTGCCAAATCCAGAATCTTTACAAGTCAACATTTTGACTTACAAACACATAGCCAACCCCAGAAAATCCCATTCTTTTCAGCCTCGGCACTATTTGGCCTAAAATAACGCAAGGAAAATGGGTCAAAATAGCGAATTTTCTTGACAAACTCAGAATTTTCAATTAATCTTTGTCGCTCGTTGGAAAACAAATAGAGCCGCAGGAAAACTGCAGCTCTATCATTTCGAAGTGACTCCGCTGGGATTCTAACCCAGGACCTTCAGAACCGGAATCTGACGCTCTATACAGCTAAGCTACGGAGCCAGAAAGTGGAAAATGTGAAATTCAGAAATTCAGAGAATAAGAAAAGGGCATTTGAATCCAACTCTCTTATTTTCTTATTTTCTCAATATCTTATTTTCAGAAAGGCAGATCGTCTGTTGCGCTTGGTGCCTCGAAGGGAATCGTGGCAGGTTGTTCAACCTGAGGAGCTGGAGCTTCTGAAACTGCCTGAGGCTCTGGAGCGGCAGAGGGAGCAGCCTGACCTCTATCGATACGGAAAGCGCGTACATCGTTGAACCAACGGCCGTTATATTCGTGAGCGTCAATGTCAAAGTGAACTGTCAGCGTTTCACCAATTTGAATGTTGAAGGCTTGCAAGCGGTCAACGCCAAATACGTCGAACACCAGCTTTCTAGGAAACTCTCCTGGAACCTCCAAAACATACGACTTTGCCTTCCATTCGTTACCTGTTCTGTTGCTCACTCCACCGCGTTCGTTGAACTCGGCAATAATCTTTCCTGTTAATTCCATATTGTGTGTTTGTTTTAAGAATTTGGCTGCAAAGATATAAAATAAAGTTTAAAGTTTAAAGTTTAGAGTTTAAAGTTTTTCTTTTTGCGTGTTTTTTTCTACTCTTTTCTTTGTGATAGCACGAAAAAAAACTATCTTTGTCGTGCGAAAGTATACACATAACTAATAAATAATATGAACTTCAAAGTATCAAGCACGGCTTTTTACGGCCGTCTGACTGCTGCCAGCAAGGTGATGGCAAGCAAGAACTCTATGCCCATTCTGGATTGTTTCCTGCTCGATGTTGCTGGTGGCACAATCACCATCACTGCTTCCGATAGCGAAAAGTATTTTATCACAACCGTCCCCACCATTGAACAAAGTGGCGACGCTCGCTTCTGCATTCCCGCAAAGACCCTTATCGAATCGATGAAGGAACTGGCCGAGCAACCCCTCAACATTGGTTACAATCCCGATACTCAGGAGGTGAAAGTCGTTCACAACTCAGGTTCTTTCGTTGTGATGGCTATGGACGCAGCTCCCTATCCAATGGCAAAGACGGTCGGAGAAGACGCAACCCGCTTCGAGATGCCTGCCAGCGTTCTCCTCAACGGCATCAATCGTTGCCTCTTCGCAACTGCAAACGACGAGATCCGTCTCGTCATGAACGGCATATATGTCGACATCAGACCTGACAGCATCGTGTTCGCCGGAACTGATGGTCGCAAGCTTGTCCGCAACACGAACAAGTCTGTCAAGAGTGGTTTGACAGCAGGCTTTATCCTTCAGAAAAAGGTTTCTGCCATCCTGAAGGCAGTCCTGACGAAGGAGGACGAGAACATCACAATCGCCTTCGACAACGAGAAGGCTACCATTTCATCAGCCGACATGGTGATGCACTTCCGTCTCATCGAAGGCCGTTACCCCAACTACAATGCCGTCATCCCTGAGAACAATCCCTTCTCAGCTCGCGTTGACCGTCAGGCTCTGATTAGTGCATTGAAGCGTGTCAGCGTCTTCTGCAATCAAAGCAGCGGCCTCGTTAAGCTCGAACTCGGCAACAACAACATCAAGTTGACTGGTCAGGATAACGAATACGCAACAAGAGCCGAGGAATTCATCCTTTGCGAATATACAAGCAACCCCATAAGCATTGGCTTCAGCTGCACTTTCCTGCTCGAGATAGCAGGTATCTTGGATAGCGAAATGCTCAAGATCGAGCTGGCAGATCCAAGCCGTCCTGGCGTGATTCGTCCTGCCGACGATAACCCGGAAGACGAGGTTCTGATGCTGCTTATGCCTATGCGCGTAGAAGATTAAACAATGAAACTCAATCTCGAGAGGCCAATCATCTTCTTCGACCTCGAGACGACAGGCTTGACGATAGGCAAGGACCACATCGTAGAGCTGTGTTACATTCGCCTCGAACCTAACGGAAACGAACGGGCAGAGACGCTCCGTTTCAATCCCGGCATACATATTCCGAAGGAGAGCAGCGACATTCATGGCATCACAGACAAAGATGTCAAAGACTGTCCTGCCTTCAGGGATAAGGCTGCAGAACTGGCGAAAGTCTTCGAAGGCTGCGACCTTGCAGGCTATAACAGCAATAAGTTCGATGTACCGATGCTGGCAGAGGAATTTGCCATTTGCGGCATAGACATCCACATCAACGAGAAGAAGTTGATTGATGTCCAGAACATCTTCCACAAGATGGAACAGCGAACTCTTGTCGCAGCCTACAAGTTCTACTGCGGGAAGAACCTCGAGAACGCTCACAGCGCACTGGCCGATACTCGAGCAACATTGGAAGTGCTCGAAGCACAACTCGACCGTTATCCTGAATTGAAGAACGACGTCGCTTATCTTGCCGACTTCACGCAAATACAAAAGGGTGTTGACCTTGCTTGTCGCTTTGTCTATGACGAGAAAGGTGTCGAGATAATCAACTTCGGCAAATACAAAGGCCAAGCAGTAAAAGATGTCCTCAAGAAAGATCCTAACTACAAGGTTTGGATGTTGCAGGGTGACTTCACGATGAATACAAAACAAACATTGGAACGACTTGCGCTCAAATATGCTGGAAAATAAAAAGATAGTACTTGGCATAACAGGAAGCATTGCCGCCTATAAGGCTTGCGTTCTTGCTCGTCTTCTCATCAAGAAAGGAGCCGAAGTTCAAGTCGTTATGACTCCTTCGGCAAAGGAATTCATCACGCCTCTCACGCTTGCCACCTTAACGCAGAAGCCTGTCGTGAGTGAGTTCTTCGATAGAAGAGATGGAAGTTGGCATTCTCATGTCAGTCTCGGATTGTGGGCAGATGCTATGCTCGTTGCCCCAGCTTCGGCAAGCACTATCGGCAAAATGGCAAACGGCATTGCCGACAACATGCTTGTTACCACTTACCTGAGCATGAAAGCACCTGTGTTTGTGGCTCCAGCAATGGATCTCGACATGTATGCTCATCCAACCACACAAGCAAACTTGAAGAAGCTTGCCAGTTATGGTAACCATATAATCGAACCAGGTACAGGTTTCCTGGCTTCCAAGTTGGAAGGTAAAGGTCGCATGGAAGAGCCTGAGAAGATTGTCGAGGCACTTGAGCAATTCTTTGCTTCACAACAGAGACTTGCTGGCAAGAAAGTGCTCATCACAGCCGGACCGACTTACGAGAAGATTGACCCGGTTCGCTTCATTGGCAATTATAGCAGCGGAAAGATGGGCTTTGCTCTCGCAGAAACTTGTGCTGAGCAAGGTGCGGATGTGACACTCGTCAGCGGTCCTGTTATGTTGCAGACAAATCATCCGAACATTCATCGCATAGATGTCGAGAGTGCAAACGAGATGTATGAAGCTGCGACCAAGCATTTTCCAAAGGCCGACATTACGATTCTTTGTGCAGCAGTTGCAGACTTCACGCCCAAGACTACTGCCGACAAGAAGATAAAACGGAAGGGTGACGACTTGACAATCATGCTTCAACCCACGCAAGACATTGCCGCAGCTCTTGGTGCCACGAAGAAAAAGAAGCAGGTACTAGTGGGTTTTGCCCTCGAGACAGACAATGAACTGAATAATGCAAAAGACAAGATGAAGCGTAAGAACTTCGACTTCATCGTCTTGAACAGCCTTCAGGATAAAGGAGCAGGCTTCCGCGTCGATACGAATAAAGTCACTATCATAGACAAGCATAATGGCATAACTGCTTACGACACCAAGTCGAAAAAAGAAGTTGCAAAAGACATCATTGAGGCAATATATAATAGACAATAGACGTTATATTATTGGATATGAGAACACGAACAGTCAAGTTTTTTGTTTTATATACATTATTTATTATGTATTCCTGTGGTTATGTTCAAGCACAGGAACTTGATGCTCGTGTAAACATCAATCATACGCAAATTGAGACAACTAGAACTGAAGTCTTCGAGGCTTTGAAAACGAAGCTCACAGAGTTCCTCAATAACCATAAATGGACGGAGATCCCATTCCGCGAGAACGAGAAGATTCAATGTAACTTCAACATAACAGTAAACAAGTACAACCAGGAAGAGAACTCTTTCGAGTGCACATTGCTGATGAATTGCAGTCGTCCTGTATATGGAAGCTCATACAACACAGTGGCTTATGCAGTGAACGACAAGGACTTCACATTTGAATTCAATGAGTTTGACCAGCTTGAGTATCAGGAAAATCAAATTGACAACAATCTTGTCGCACTCCTTGCTTACTATGCTTACATGATAATCGGAATGGATCTTGACACGATGGCTCTAAAAGGAGGTACTGATTGTTTCCATGTTGCAGCAGATATCGCAACGGCAGGCGAAAGCATGGGGTTTCCCGGATGGAAGGCTTTTAGCGATAGTGGCAACCGTTATGGCTTGTTGAACGACTATATGGATGGTGCCTTAGAGTGTATGCGTGAGTTCAATTACATTTATCATCGCAAAGGACTCGACCGTATGGCAGAAGTTCCAGACAGTGCAAGAGCCGTCATTGCCGATGCTTTGGAACTGCTTCATGAAGCCAATACTGCAAAGAACATGACAAAGGTTGCCCAACTCTTTACTGAGTACAAGCGTGATGAACTTGTCAACATCTTTGCGAAGAAAGGCACGAATGAAGAAAAAGAGAAGGCCTACGAGATTCTTTTCGCTATTGATGCTTCGCAGAACAACACTTGGGAGAAGATTAAAAGCAATTAAAGTTCTGCTTGCAGCCTTAACATTTCGTCGCGAAGGATTGCAGCATCCACAAACTCCATCTTTTTTGCGGCTTCTTGCATCCTCTTTTTGAGGCTTGCTATGCGTTGTTTCTTTTGTTCTACGGTTAAGGTCTCTGCTTCTGCAACTGCAAGTACTTCGTAATGTGGGGGTTCCACATAAGCTCTTTGCTCTGCTCCTTGACTGTGCTGAATCAGGTCGCCCATCGTTTGAGCCTTCTTTATCTGTTGAGGTGTAATGTTGTGTTCAGCATTATAACGCAGTTGCTTTTCCCTTCGACGGTTCGTCTCGTTGATTGTTGCAGCCATGCTTGGAGTAATAGTATCAGCATACATGATGGCTTTGCCATTCACGTTTCTGGCTGCTCTGCCAATTGTCTGGGTCAGGCTTCGTTGGTTGCGAAGGAAACCTTCTTTGTCGGCATCGAGAATTGCGACAAGTGAAACTTCTGGCAAATCGAGGCCTTCTCGAAGAAGATTGACGCCTACAAGAACATCATAAACACCAGAACGAAGCTCACCTAAGATGCGAACTCGTTCCAAAGTGTCAACATCGCTATGAATGTAAGCTGTTTGAATGCCCGTTCCCAGAAGATATTCCGTCAGTTCTTCTGCCATTCTCTTCGTAAGCGTGACGACCAGAACTCGTTCTTTCCGCTCGATGCATTGCTGGATTCCCTCCATCAAATCGTCCACTTGATTTAGGGTGGGGCGCACTTCAATTGGTGGGTCGAGTAGTCCTGTGGGACGTATAACTTGCTCTACAACAACGCCTTCACTCTCCGCAATCTCATAGTCGGCAGGCGTTGCGCTTACATAAATGACTTGATTTGTCATTTCCTGGAATTCCTCGAACTTGAGTGGACGGTTGTCTTTTGCTGCAGGCAAACGGAATCCATAATCGACAAGAGTTGTCTTGCGGGCTTGGTCGCCTCCATACATTGCATGTATCTGGGGCACAGACACATGGCTTTCGTCAATGACCATCAAGTAATCTTTCGGGAAGAAGTCGAGCAGACAATAAGGACGAGTACCAGGTTTGCGGCCATCGAAATAACGGCTGTAATTCTCGATTCCTGCACAATGTCCTAGCTCGCGAATCATCTCGATATCATAGGTGACGCGTTCGTACAGACGTTTTGCCTCGAGTTCTTTTCCCTGACTCTCAAAGAAAGAGACTTGTGTACGCAGGTCTTCCTGAATCTGAACGATGGCACGTTCCTGAGCATCCTTGGAGGTCATGAAGAGGTTGGCAGGATATACCTTATAGCAATCGTAGAGTTGAATGCGTATAAGGAGTTCAGAATCAAGCTCTTCTATGCTGTCAATTTCATCATCCCAAAAGGTTATGCGAAGCAGGAAATCGCTATATGCGAGGGCGATATCTACAGTATCTCCTTTGACGCGATATTCTCCTCGACTTGGCGAGATGTCGTTACGGACATAAAGCAATTCGTTAAGTCGGCGAAGCAGGTCATTCCTGTCGAGTTTCTGACCGACGTGAAGTTCCAAGAGACTCTCGTAGAAAGTGGAAGGATTGCCCATTCCGTAGATGCACGAGACACTGCTCACCACAATGACATCCGAGCGACCCGAGAGTAGGGCACTGGTTGCGGAGAGTCGCAACTTGTCGATCTCATCGTTGATAGCCAAGTCTTTCTCGATATATGTGTCCGTAGAAGGCATATAGGCTTCAGGCTGATAGTAGTCGTAGTAGCTGACGTAATACTCGACTGCATTATGGGGGAAGAACTGCTTCATCTCGCCATAAAGCTGAGCGGCCAAAGTCTTGTTGTGCGACAGAATGAGGGTAGGGCGGCCAATATTCTTGATGACATTGGCGATGGTAAAGGTCTTTCCGCTACCGGTTACACCAAGCAGAGTCTGAGCTCGCACACCTTGCTTGATGCCGTCCGTCAGTTGCTGAATCGCTTCAGGCTGGTCGCCTGTCGGAACATATTCTGAGATTAGCTCGAAAGAATTCATGATGCAAAGGTACAAAAAAGCATGCGAATAACCAAACAATATGGACAAAATCGCATCACTCTGAGGGACGATTAAAAAGATGGGCAGTGAAGATGGCAAACAACTAGTGTGACGTTTGTGATTTACTAACGTGACGTTTGCGATTTACTAGTGTTACGTTTGCAATTATCTAGTGTTACGTTTGCAATTATCTAGTGTGATGTTGTGAAACGCTTTCAGAAGCAAATTCAAACGCTCGAGTATAAATTTGTCTGTTTGTAATCAGTAATTATTATTTTTTTTTGTATCTTTGCAGCAAAATTAAAGATATCCGACTATGAAAGAAGAGAAGAAAGCCGCAAAAAAGAAGGCTGCAAAGAAGGTCACAAAAAAGCTTGAAAGCATTCTCGACCTGAATTCCAATAACATTTGGGACTTGGACGAGTTCGCAATTGCTGAAGCCTGGGAGAGAGAGAGAGGAGAGGAAGACTTCAGTATCAGCGAGTTAAAGCTTCTCAATACCATCAGACTTGCTTTCGAGGTGGTACACTATAATCCTGAAGATGAACGCGAGGCTCAGAAATATGAAAATGGTGGTTGGGCGAAGTTGAAACATTGTCATGAAGAAAAAGGCTGTGTGGCAATCCGCAGAAAAGCAATCGAACGTATTACTGACCTCAGCTACGAGAATATCCGCCACATCTCAACGGCAATGCTTCTGGAACTTATCGACCGTAATTTCGGCGGTGGTTGGGACGCAATAGCCCTTGCCATTCGAGACATCATCGAGACAGGTTTCGAGATAAGCACAACGCAACTTCCCGCAAGTCGCATCCATGCACCAGGCGGCACTGTAGAGAAGAAGATGGCACAAGGTTTCGATGTTCTGGAGATTCCAAAAGGAACTTGGGTTGAAGCAATCTTCGCCAAGAAGAAAGATCCTGTGGAAAAGATTCATATGGACTTGCCTGAAAGACAGTATGACGAAGACGGAAACCCCATTCCACTTCCTGACGACTTGGATAATCTGGACGAGATGGAGGATGATTCACTTGACAACGACGACACTTACTACAGCAGTATCACTCCTGTAGCGGACGTGAAAGACCTGGAGGAAGAAGGCCTCTCGATAGAAGATATCAACGAAAGCGACGAGGAAGAATAAACCTATCTTCTTCTGAACTCAGCACAAACGATACCAGTACAAACGGCTACATTAAGGCTCTCAGTCGTGAGTGAGCCTTGTGGATAGTTGGGCACATATAGACGACGGTCAACAAGTTCAGCAACTTGCTGGCTGATGCCGTTTCCCTCATTACCCATAACAATGATGCCAGACGAGGAAAGTTCTTCCTCATATATATTTGTGCCGTCAAGAAAAGTTCCGAATACAGGCATCTTTGCCTCTCGAAGTACTTCTGGCAGATTGCAGTAATGCACTTTCACTCTAGCCAAAGCTCCCATGCAAGACTGCACACATTTGGGGTTGTAAACATCTGCAGAACCGTCTGAACAAAGGACTTTGTGGATACCAAACCAGTCTGCGATTCGCAAGATGGTACCTAAATTGCCTGGATCTTGAACGCCATCGAGGGCAATGACGAGTTGGTCCTGAAGCGAAGCGATGTCGAGTTTCTCGTTTGGAATCTGCATAACTGCAAGGACACTCTGAGGATTACGGAGCAAACTGGCTCTCTCCAATTCCTCGCGACTCACTTCGTCCACCTCTTTGACGGCTTTCAGAAGATGCTTGTTCTCTGCCAGCCATTCCTTTGTAGCTGCGATATAAAGAGGAATGGAGTAGGGGAGAAGTTCGCCCACGAGTTTAGGTCCTTCAGCCACAAAAGCATTGTGCTGCAGACGATATTTGCGCATCTCCAACGACTTGATCCATTTAATGCGAGCCTTACTAATCATTCTTGAGTTGATGTGTTTCTGCTGCAAAGTTATATAATTTGTTTGAATTTTGAATTTCGAATGGGCATATTTTGAATTAATTGTCGTATCTTTGTAGCGTGAATTTAGCCAAACGACTCATAAAGCCACTTCTTCTGTTGCATTTTCTCATTCTTTTGAGCGGATGCCACACTTCGCGTTTTATTCCTGAAGGCGGTTATTTGCTTACAGGAACAAGCATAAGCAGCGAAGATAAGCATGTTGGAACTGAAGAACTTCAGGCCTACATGCCCCAACGCCCCAATAGTAAGTGGTTTTCCATCTTCAACGTCCCAATCGGGCTTTACAGTCTTTCTGGCAGAGACAGCACCAAACGCTTCAATCGATTCTTGCGTCATCTTGGCGAAGCTCCTGTAATCTACGATAGAGAACGAACCATTCAAGCTTGCAACAACATGCAGCTCGCAGTTCGAAACATGGGCTATCTGAATGCGGAAGTACTTTTGCTGGAAAAGGCGAAGAAGGATAAGATGAAGATTTTCTATCGCATCATTCCACACGAACGCTACTATGTTCACGACTTTTCGCTCGATGTTCAGGACGATTCGCTACGCCAAGTTCTTGACAGCCTAGACTATCATCCGTCTTTGAGCAAAGACATGATTGCTCCCAATAAGCCATATAGCATCAATGCTCTCGATGCAGAACGAAGCAAACTCTATGGCTTGCTTGTGGAAAACGGCTACTATAAATTTAATAAGGATTACGTCCATTTCCGTGTTGACACAACCCTCGGAAATCATCTTGCTGACGTTGAAATGATAGTCAAGCAGGCTCAGGAGAATGCCGACTCAGCCGATCATTCGCATCATCGCTTTCACTTTGGGAACATAAACTACGAGTTTCCTGACGGCAAACCATTCCTTCGTCCGAAAGTTCTTCGCAATGCAACGGCCATAAGTAGTGGCGGACTCTATCGCGAAAGCAATATGCATGAGACATATGCCCGTATGACTCGACTTAGTGCAGTAATGGCTACGAATGTCACTATCAACCAAAGGGAAGATGATAGCAACTTGTTGGACGTAAATGTCTCACTAACTCCGAACAAACCTAATTCCTTTAGTGCAGAACTGGAGGGAACCAACTCTGCTGGAGACTTTGGTGCTGCAGCCAGTTTGACTTATCAAAACAGAAACCTGTTCAAGGGATCGGAACTGTTCAACATAAAACTTCGTGGCGCTTTTGAAGCAATAAAAGGACTGAGTGGTTATGCCGATCAGAACTTTATAGAGTACAGCGTCGAGACTGGTCTGATGTTTCCAGACTTCAAGTTCCCTTTCCTTCGACCTTCTTTCCGTCGAAATGCTCAGGCAACAACAGAGGTGAATCTCGCATTTGACTCGCAAGACAGACCAGAATTTCATCGTCGAGTCTTGACAGGAGCGCTTCGATATCGTTGGAACAGGGACAACAGACAACGACAGCATCGCTTCGATCTGTTAAATCTCGACTATGTCTTCATGCCTTGGATAAGTGATACTTTCCGCGACAAATACCTTAGCGACCCACAGAATCGTAATGCTATCTTGAAGTATAACTACGAGAACCTGTTCATTATGAACTGGAGCTATCACTTCGCTTATACTTCAAGACCTCTTGGAGCCTCTGCTTCGAACTATGGAACAAATGCCTATACGCTTCGACTTGGCATTGAAACGGCTGGCAATTTCCTTTATGGAATAACTAGTGCAACCCATACACAGCAGAATGAAGAGGGGCAATACACGCTTTTCAATATCGCTTATGCCCAATACGCGAAATTCGATGTCGCTTTTTGCAAAAGTTTTCTCATCAACAAGAACAATTCATTGGCACTTCATGCAGCATTGGGAATAGCTTATCCATACGGCAATTCCTATATTCTGCCTTATGAAAAACGATATTTCAGTGGAGGCGCCAATAGTGTTCGAGGCTGGAGTGTTCGTGAGTTAGGACCAGGCAGTTTCCAAGGTTCAGACGGTCGTATCGACTTCATCAACCAGACGGGTGACATCAAACTCGACTTGAATGTTGAATACAGAACACATCTTTTCTGGAAATTCGATGGCGCAGCCTTCATAGATGCAGGTAATATATGGACAATCAGAGACTATAAAGATCAGCCTGGAGGCCAGTTTAAGTTCGATAAATTCTGGCGGCAAATAGCTGTTTCCTATGGTCTTGGTCTTCGTCTTAACTTTAACTATTTTATCCTCAGATTCGATGGCGGCATGAAAGCAATACATCCTGCCTATACAGATAGTCACGGACATTACCCAATTATACATCCTAAGTTCAAACGCGACTTTACCTTCCATTTCGCAGTCGGAATGCCATTCTAGACCATGAAACTCTCGATACTGATACCTACATACAATTATGACTGCAGTCATCTCGTTCTTCAATTGCTGGAACAACTGCCCAAAGAGGCAGAAATAATTATAGGCGATGACTGCTCCACAAAGCCAATAAAAGAGCCTTCAGGTTGTCGCATTTTCAGACCAGAACACAATCTTGGTCGTGCTGCAATACGAAATGCCCTTGCTCGAGAGGCGAAAGGAGAGTGGTTGCTATTCATCGATGCCGATGCAGAAGTGCGAAGTTCGACATTTATCCAAGACTATTTGGATGCGGCGAAGAATGCTCAGGTCGTTTGTGGCGGCACAGGAAATCTTCCCGAGTGTCCTTTTCCTTCAGCAAAACTGCGTTATGATTATGAAATTCAAGCGGAAAAACGGCTTACACTATTGCATAGACAAACTCATCCATACGCGCAATTTACGACATTCAACTTTCTGATATTGCGCAGTTTGTTTCTTTCGATTTGTTTCGATGAAAGCCTGAAGGAGTATGGACATGAAGATACGTTCTTTGGTTTGGAACTTAAACGAAGAGGCATTCCAATTCTTCATATTGACAACAAACTGACGCATTTAGGACTTGAGCCTGCTGAAGAATATCTTGAGAAAACAGAAACTGCATTAAGATCATTAGCGACAATGGATATTGAACAACAATATAATGTCCGAGTTTCCACTATGGCTTTGCGATTAAAACGTTGGCATTTACTCAGTTTAGTGCGTTTCGTATTCAAGATAAGCAAACCGTTCCTACGTGCTAATCTGTTAGGAAAACATCCTCAACAAATTCTGTTTTCCTTATATAAACTAGGATATTTTGCTACTATGGCACAATAAACATTTAATGGACGTTATGTTTAGTAGAAAATATAGCACTCCTATTTCATTGTAAGAATTAGTAATAAAAACAAACCATGAAGATTTCAATAGCTGGAACAGGAAAAATAGTTGGCGAAGTTTTGCAGATGATTCATAAAGAGTTTGCTGGCAAGATAGAAGTTACAGGCATTTATTCGCGTGAACATAGCGTGGAACATGCCATCAATCTATGTCAGGATTATGCTCAAACAGGCTTTGTCTATACCGATTATGAACGTATGCTTCAAGAAGCAGAGGCTGATTATGTTTATATTGCAAACGCGAATCATGTTCATCATGAATATGCTATGAAAGCGATGATGGCAGGTAAAAACGTCATTGTTGAAAAGCCTATTGCTGTTGACAGGGTGCAGACGGAAGAACTTATCGACACAGCTATTCAGCGATGTGTCTATTGTCTGCCAGCATTTTCATTGCTTTATATGCCTTTATTCAGGCAGTTGCAAGAACTAGTTCCACAGCTTGGAACAATCAGGATGATTCATTGCAACTTCGCACAACGAAGCAGTCGTTATGATCGATATCTCAGAGGTGAGCTCACTCCTGTATTCGATCCGGCAATGGCTGGCGGCACACTTGCGGACCTGAACGTCTATAACCTGTGCTTCATGATAGCCTTGTTCGGCCCTCCAAGAACAGTTCGTTACGAATGTAATCGCGGTTTCAACGGTATTGACACAAGCGGAACTCTGCTCTGTCACTACCCTACTTCGATAGCAACCCTAAGTGCGTCGAAGGATTCAAATGGCCTCTCATATGGATGCATTCAGGGCGAGAACGGTTATATCGAAGTTCATGGTTCCGTGAGTATCCTTGATTCCTTCACGCTTCATCTTAATGGAAAAGAACCCATTACATATAAAAGTGACAGCAGTCGGCATCGTCTCAGTTATGAGTTTCAGGAGTTCTTGGCTCTCATAGAGAATCGTCAAGAATGCCACATCGTTATACCTTATGTGACGCGAATAATGCAAGAGATTGCAATCGCACAAGAAAGAATGATATCATGAACAAACTTCCCCTATTTCTCCTTGGCAGTTGTGCCTTCAATGCCGTTCAAGCCCAGCGATGGAACATCGTTTACATCATGAGCGACGACCATTCCTATCAAGCAATTAGCGCTTATGGGCACCAACTTAGCATGCAAGCTCCGACTCCCAACCTTGACCGTCTTGCAGAACGAGGCATGCTTTTCCGCCGTGCTTATGTGGAGAACTCGCTAAGCACACCCAGTCGTGCTTGCTTGATGACAGGCATGTATAGTCATCAAAGCGGTCAAAGAACGCTTGACTGCCCAATTGATACGAATGCTCCTTTCGTCAGTGAATACTTGCAACAGGTTGGTTATCAGACTGGTATGATTGGTAAATGGCATATGCTTTGCGAGCCTAAAGGCTTCGACACCTATCAGGTTCTTCCAGGTCAAGGCGACTATTACGACCCCAAATTCCGCTCGAAAGAGTCTGGAGGCAAGTATGTTGTCGAGAAAGGATATGCCACAAATCTTATTACAGACCATGCTATTCAGTTCCTCGAAGAACGCGATAAGACGAAACCTTTTGCACTCTTCGTCCATCATAAAGCGCCTCACAGGAATTGGATGCCGCCCCTCGATATGCTCGATCTTTATGAAGATGTGGAGTTTCCTTTGCCTGAAACATTCTACGACGACTACTCTACGAGAGGTCGAGCTGCTCATGAGCAACAAATGAGCATTGCGAAAGATATGGAGATGTGCTACGACTTGAAGGTTACACAGATTAAGCCTGGCATGGGTTATACGCATGAAAGAAACGGTAACGGCTTTCGTCAACAGCTTTCTCGCATGTCTGCCGAACAAAGAGAAAAGTGGGAATCTGTCTATAACCCTCGTAACGAGGAAATGCTTTCCCAGCATCTTACCGGAAACGACCTGCTGAAATGGAAATTCCAACGTTATATCCGCGACTATATGCGTGTCATTCACAGCATAGATGAACAGGTGGGGCGTTTGCTCGATTACCTTGAAGCGAACGATTTGATGGATAATACGCTCGTCGTTTACACGAGTGATCAGGGTTTTTATATGGGCGAACATGGATGGTTCGACAAGCGTTTCATGTATGAAGAGTCGTTTCGCACTCCCCTACTCGTCTGTGCGCCAGGAATGAAGGGCGGTCATGAGAGTGACGCTCTCGTTCAAAACATCGACTTTGCCCCAACCTTTCTCGACATCGCAGAGGCTGAAAAACCTCAGCAAATGGTTGGAACTTCGTTGCTACCTATCATCTCTCAAAGCGGGAAAACACCCAAGAATTGGCGCAAATATCTCTATTATCACTACTATGATTGTCCTGCTGAACACAATGTGATGCGTCATGATGGAGTGAGTGACGGCCGATACAAACTGATTCACTTTTATGGAGCGAAAGGTTCGTATGATGAACTTTTCGACCTTAAAAAGGATCCGAATGAGCTTCACAACGTCATTTCAGAAAAGAAATACACTAAACATTTGGCTCGATTGCAGAAGCAATTGGACACATTCCGAGTTGAGCAAAAAGTTGACGAATGGTAAGCATGAAAACGTGGCACAGCTAAATTGCAAACATCACACTAGTAAATCGCAAACGTCAAACGTGATGTTTTCAATCGTCACTAAGGTCATTTGAAAAGACAAAAGGAAAAGGCAACATTTCCTTGCTTTCGTGGAAGTGTTGCCTTTATTTTGTATTAATGTTTTGGGGCTTATAAGATTCCCAATTCCTTGAATACTTTCTTAAGTTTGATGACAGATTCGTCGACTTGTTCGCGAGTGTGATTTGCCATCAAGGCATAGCGAACGAGTGTGTCTTGCGGAGCACAAGCTGGTGGAATGACAGGGTTGATGAAGACGCCTTCGTTGAAAGCCTTCGCAACTGCCATGAAAGTCTTGTCTGTGTCGCGAACATAGAGAGGAATGATGGGACTTTCTGTGTCACCAATCTCGAAACCTTCCTCGCGGAAACGCTTAAGTGCGTAATTCGTTACACTCCAAAGTGCTTCCAGACGTTCTGGCTCGTTCTGGATGATATGAAGTGCCTCGCGAGCTGCTGCAGTTGCGGCTGGGGTGCAACTTGCGCTGAAGATGTAGGTGCGAGCTGTGTGGCGAAGCCAATTGATGACACTGCTATCTGCTGCGATGAAACCACCGATAGAAGCAAGGCTCTTAGAGAAAGTGCCCATGATAAGGTCAACTTCCTTAGTCAGGCCGAAGTGGTTGCAGACACCTCTACCCTGCTTGCCGAAAACGCCTATGCCGTGAGCCTCGTCCACCATGATGGCGACGTTCTTGTATTTCTTCTTCAGCTCAACAATTTCAGGCAGTTTGCAGAGGTCGCCTTCCATGCTGAAAACGCCATCCACAACGATGAGTTTCACACGGTCAGGCTCGCACTTCTGGATCATCTTCTCGAGGTCCTCCATGTCGTTGTGCTTGTACTTGAGCTGTGTGGCAAAGCTGAGACGACGGCCATCAACAATACTTGCGTGGTCGCGGTCATCGCAGATGACGTAGTCATTACGATCAACGAGTTGGCTGATGACACCGCTGTTAACTGTGAAACCAGTTGCAAAGCAGAGTGCTTCATCCTTGCCAACAAACTCAGCAAGCTCTTTCTCGAGCTGAACATGAATGTCGAGCGTGCCATTCAGGAAACGGCTTCCAGCGCAACCGCTACCGTATTTCTGCATAGCTGCGCAACCAGCATCGATCACACGTTGGTCGCCAGTCAATCCTGTATAAGCATTCGAGCCAAACATCAAGACACGTCGGCCTTCCATTATAACCTCTGTACCTTGTTTACCTTCTATCTCGCGGAAGTAAGGGTAAATACCCTGTGCCATGAACTCTTGCGGGAGAGTATATTTGGCACATCTTTCTTGTAGTAATCCCATAAATGTATAAAAGCGAACCCACGAAGGGCCAAATTTTTGTGCAAAGGTACTCCTTTTTCTTGAAATATTGTAGCTCTTTCCCTAAAAAAAATGCATAGTGCGTCTATTTATATTAATAATGTAGGGATATTGGACATTTTTCCTTATCTTTGCAGCGCGAAATATGGATAAAAAGACCAAAATAGTATTCATCGTCAACCCGATTTCAGGTACTTCGGACAAGAGTCACATCATTGATCTAATCCCAGAGTATCTGGATACACGCCGTTTTGAGTGGACAATCTGCAAGACCGAACACAAGGGTCATGCTGCAGAGTTTTCAGGCAAAGCGATAGAGGAAGGTGTAGATGTGGTTGTGGCTGTAGGAGGCGACGGAACGGTTAACGAGGTTGCTCGAAGTCTTGTCCATACAAACACGGCACTCGGCATCATTCCTTGTGGCAGCGGAAACGGACTTGCCAGACATCTCTATATTCCCATGAATCCAGATGGAGCCCTGCAGGTTCTCTCGGATTGTCACATCGAACAACTCGATTACGGAATCATCGACCAAACCCCCTTCTTCTGCACTTGCGGCGTAGGTTTCGACGCATTCATCAGCGATCGGTTTGCCCAAAGCAATCGCAGAGGCCTTCTTACCTATATAGAAAATACGCTTAAAGAGGGTTTGAAGTATAAGCCTGACACTTACGAGATCACTATTGACGGAGAGAAGCAAGTCTATAAGGCTTTTCTGATTGCTTGCGCGAATGCCAGCCAATACGGAAACAACGTTTACATTGCCCCTCACGCCAGTATGAGTGACGGCTTGATGGATGTTACGTTGATGGAACCCTTTACCTTGCTCGAGGCTCCACAAATTGCAATTCAACTCTTCAACAAGACAATAACGACCAACTCGCACATTCGTTCATTCCGTTGTCAGCATTTGCACATCAAACGTTCTGCTCCTGGAGTGATACACTTCGATGGCGACCCCAAAGATGCTGGCGAGGAACTTGATGTAAAACTGATGCCGAAAGGTATACGCATGGTTGTCAATACTCGCGAACAACCCTACGTTCCTCCCCTACTTCGTGCTTTTGCTGATGTATATCACGGTGTAAACGAAGAGATTTCCAACTTGGGAGCCGACATCAAAGCCGACTTCAAAGAGGGGCAGAGACGCATCAGCACTATCAACAAAGAACTGCTTCGCAAACTAAGGAAGAAGCCTTAGTTCCTTCTCGAAACTTGCCGCAATTGCTTCTTTCTGTTCCTGCGACAAAGGAGGCTCTGTTTGTTCCAAAGCAACTTGTAAAGCCTTGATGGCCTTTGTCTTAGCTTGCTGTTGCCCCATCTTCACGCCGCTTCGGTAAGGTGTGGAAGGGAGCAAGGCACGATTGAAGTTACCGTCGCTCATTTTTAACTGATTGTAACCTTGCTTGCCAAAGCCTTACATTTGTCGCGAAGAGCATCTTGCGAGACATCGAAACTGTCCCAACATACCACAACACCCATTCTGCGCCCCACATGAGCTTGAGGTTTGCCGAAGATGCGAAGGTCTGTCTTCGGTGCTTCACACACTTTCTCGATGCCCTGATATTGAGGGTTATCAGTTTCGACAGGCGAGAGAATCACAGCAGAAGCGCCTTGACGATAGAGTTCAATCTCGGGAATGGGAAGCGACAAGACTGCCCTTGCATGCAATTCAAACTCGCTGAGATTCTGCGTTCCTGCAAGCGTGACCATACCTGTATCGTGTGGACGAGGGCTAAGCTCGCTGAAGATTACACCACGTTTCTCACTTACGAAGAATTCCACGCCCCAGATGCCCGATCCGGTTAAAGCGGCTGTCACTTTCTTGGCCATCGCTTGAGCAGCTGCGAGATGCTCTGGCTTCATCGCTTTTGGCTGGATGCTTTCGCGATAATCACCGCCTATTTGAACGTGTCCGATAGGTGCACAAGTCAAGGTTTCCCCATTGTCTTGGGTGACGGTAAGCAACGTGATTTCATAGTCGAAAGGAATGAATTCTTCGACAATCACTTCCATAATGTCGCCACGACTGCCTCCACAAGCAAATGCCCAAGCCTTCTCCAGTTCGTCTGGGCTGTCAACTTTGCTTTGTCCGTGTCCGCTACTGCTCATCAAAGGTTTGATGATGCATGGAAAGCCTATGATGGAAGCGGCTTGCTTCAATTCTTCGAAGGTACTTGCATAACGATAATCGGCAGTTTGCAACCCGAGTTCCGTGTGTGCAAGCTCGCGAATGGCTTTACGATTCATTGTATAATTGACCGCTCTTGCGCTGGGAA
Organism: uncultured Bacteroidales bacterium; assembly: GCA_902779315.1. Classification (GTDB taxonomy): domain Bacteria; phylum Bacteroidota; class Bacteroidia; order Bacteroidales; family Bacteroidaceae; genus Physcousia. Next base: position 27,977 of record CACZBC010000024.1, read on the forward strand.
CCACACGGATTCCTTGTTTCTCGAACTCGTAAAGTTTCTCTGTTCTGATGGCTTCTATCTCAGGAACAATGATGTCGGGCTTCACCTCGTTGACTGCAGCAACGAGCGCTTCTCCGTCGAGCATGCTGAAAACCCGGCATTCATCGGCAACTTGCATAGCTGGAGCACCTGCATACTTGTCGCAAGCTACCACATATTGTCCAAGACGTTGACACGCTATTACGAACTCTTTTCCGAGCTCTCCTGAGCCTAAAAGCATTATCTTTTTCATCGTTATATGTATGGTTTTTCTAGTTATTTTATGTTTATTTCTTCGCGAATCTGTCTTTGCCCCAACACTTTTCCATTTGTGCCCGGAGCTTGTCTTCAGCCGGATTGTTTTGAGGCTGCCAGAATCGTTGGTCCTTCAGTTCATCGGGGAGGAACTGCTGAAGAACGAAATTGCCTTCATAGTCGTGAGCATATTTGTAACCTTCGCTGTAACCCAATTCTTTCATCAAAGATGTAGGAGCATTTCTGAGGTGAAGAGGAACAGGCTGGTTGCCTGTTTCCTGTACCTTTTGGAGTGCGGTGTTGATGGCCATATATGCCGAATTGCTCTTGGGGCTCGAGGCAAGATAGACTGTTGCTTCAGCTAGGGGAATACGTCCTTCAGGCCATCCTAACTTCATGACCGCATCAAAAGCGGCATTAGCGAGCAGAAGGGCGTTCGGATTGGCAAGTCCTATGTCTTCGCTTGCACTGATAACCAACCTTCTGGCTATGAATGCAGGGTCTTCCCCACCCTCGATCATGCGAGCCAGCCAATAGATGGCGGCATCCGGATCGCTACCTCGGATGCTCTTGATGAAAGCGGAAATGATGTCGTAGTGCATCTCGCCATCCTTGTCGTAAGCAAGCGGATTCTGTTGCAGGCAATCGGTAACGGCTTTGTCTGTTATTTCGACATCGCCTTCTTCAGGAGCCGACTCGTAGACAAGTTCCAAGATGTTGAGCAACTTTCGAGCGTCACCTCCGCTGAATCGCATCATTGCACTCGTTTCTGTGAACCGGAATGCACGCTTTTTGAGTTCGATATCATGCTCAACTGCATAGTGAGCGAGACGCATCAAATCGTCCTGATCGAGCGGCTTCAGCGTATAAACTTGGCAACGGGAAAGCAGAGGTCGAATCACTTCGAAAGAGGGATTCTCCGTAGTTGCCCCAATAAGTGTGACGACTCCTTGTTCTACAGCCCCCAAAAGAGAGTCCTGCTGCGACTTCGAAAAGCGGTGGATTTCGTCAATGAAAAGAATGGGATTGTTCTGGTTGAAGAACCTCGATGAGCGGGCCTTCTCGATGACGTCGCGAACGTCCTTCACTCCGCTTGTTACGGCACTGAGTGTATAGAAAGGCACTTCCAACTTGCGCGCTATGATGCTCGCCAGCGTGGTCTTCCCCACTCCGGGAGGTCCCCAGAGGATAAAACTGTTGACGTGACCGCTCTCCAACATCTTACGAAGTACCGCACCTGGTCCCACCAAGTGTTGTTGCCCGATATAATTGTCGAGCGTCAACGGACGCATTCTTTCTGCTAATGGTTGCATAACGTCTGCAAATATACGAAAAAATATCGAGGAAAAAGAATAAAAACTCAAGAAAATACATCAACTTCAAAAACAACCCACAGTTAAATTCAAAACATAACACTATACGATGGCAATCGTAACACTATACGTTTACGATTTAACTACGCTATGTTTTCTGCCTCGACTCGTGGCATCTTGATGACCTATATCAATTAATAATGTACGCGAGAGGAGATTATCGCTCGTGTATTGCTGTTATATGAATATTTTTTCGTATCTTTGCAGCCCGAAAGTAATAAAACAAAACCAAAATAGACATGAAAGCATTCGTTTTTCCCGGTCAGGGAGCACAGTTTACAGGCATGGGTAAAGAGCTTTACGAAAGCAACCCAAAAGCAAAAGAACTCTTCGAAAAAGCTAACGAGATACTCGGTTTCCGCATCACAGACATTATGTTCGAGGGTGATGCAGAGCAGTTGAAGCAGACTAAGGTGACCCAACCCGCTGTTTTTCTGCATAGTGTAATCACAGCCATCTGTATGGGCGAAGACTTCAAGCCTGATATGGTTGGCGGTCACAGCCTTGGTGAATTCAGCGCTTTGGTAGCTGCAGGAGCCCTCTCGTTTGAGGACGGCCTACGTCTTGTTCATGCTCGTGCTATGGCGATGCAGAAGGCTTGCGAAGCCGCTCCCAGCACTATGGCAGCCATCATCAACCTTCCTGACGAAACAGTCGAGCAGGTCTGTGCCGAAGTAACTGCAGAAGGCAATGGAGTTGTCGTTCCAGCCAACTACAATTGCCCAGGCCAGTTGGTTATCAGCGGTAATGTCGAGGAGATCAATAAAGCTTGTGAGAAGCTGAAGGAAGCAGGTGCGAAGCGTGCTTTGGTACTGCCTGTTGGTGGCGCTTTCCACAGTCCTCTCATGCAACCGGCAAAGGACGAACTTCAGGCAGCTATCGAACAGACTGAGTTCCACACGCCCTCTTGCCCCATCTATCAGAACGTAGATGCTCAAGCTCACACGGATGCAACCGAGATCAAGCAGAATCTGATTGCTCAACTGACTGCCTCCGTCCGTTGGACTCAAGAGGTTCAGAACATGCTTGCTGCCGGTGCAACCGAGTTCACAGAATGCGGTCCTGGCCGCGCTCTGCAGGGCATGATCACGAAGATTGCAAAGGGAATCGAGGGTATCACCATCGACGGCATTCAATAACATGACTATCTATCAGGTCTTCACCCGCCTTTTCGGCAACGACAAGCCTGACTGCATTCCTTTCGGAACCAAGCAGGAGAACGGGTGCGGCTTGATGAAAGACTTTACAGCCAAGGCTTTGGAGCAAATCCGAGGACTTGGCTGTACTCATATCTGGTATACAGGAATCATCGAACACGCAAGCAAGACGGATTATTCGGCTTATGGAATTCCCGTCGATAACCCTGATGTGGTGAAGGGCGAAGCAGGCAGTCCTTATGCGATTCGCGACTATTATGACGTCGATCCTGACCTTGCGAAAGACCCCCAAAAGCGTATTCGTGAGTTCGAACTCCTGGTAGAACAGACACACAAGGCGGGCTTGAATGTCATCATCGACTTCGTTCCCAATCATGTTGCACGCCAATATCATTCGGATGCAAAGCCTGAAGGTGTTCGCGACCTTGGCGAAGATGACGACAAGACCTGCTCCTTCTCGCCCCAAAACAATTTCTACTACCTTCCTGCAGAACAATTGCACCTCGAAAACATCCTTTCGAAGAGCACATATAAAGAGGTTCCGGCAAAGGCTACGGGTAACGACAACTTCACTTCTTGGCCTTCAAAAAACGATTGGTACGAAACTGTGAAACTCAACTACGGTATCGATTATCTTGGTGGCAAACAAGGACGTTTCTCCCCTACTCCAGATACGTGGCAAAAGATGCTTGACATCATGCTCTATTGGGCCTCGAAAGGTATCGACGGATTCCGTTGCGATATGGCCGAGATGGTGCCCGTCGAATTCTGGGAATGGGCGTTGCATCAGGTAAAAGAGAAATATCCTGCCATCATTTTCATTGCTGAAGTTTACAATCCGAGCCTTTATCGCGACTACATTCATCGAGGTCATTTCGACTTCCTCTACGATAAAGTCGGACTTTACGATACCCTACTGAATGTTTGCCGGGGACAAAGCACTCAATTCTTAACATCTTGTTGGCAATCGGTTGACGACATTCGAGACAAGATGCTCAATTTCCTTGAGAACCACGACGAACAGCGTCTTGCAAGCGATTTCCTGCTTGGTGATGCCAAGAAAGCTTTGCCGGCATTGCTTGTAAGCAGTTTGATGCCCTCTCCTTTCATGCTCTACTTCGGACAAGAATTTGGCGAGCGAGGTATGGATGCAGAAGGTTTTAGCGGTCAAGACGGCCGAACCACCATCTTTGATTATTGGAGCGTCCCCACCATTCGACGTTGGCGCAACAAAGGTCGTTTCGATGGAAAACTGCTCACAAACGAAGAATTGTCACTTCAAAAGACTTATCAGAACGTTCTTCAAACTCGAGAGCAAACGCTATTTACAAAGGGAGGATTCTACGACCTGATGTATGTGAATCCGCATCTCAGCCGTCAATACGCATTCATTCGTCATTCGGGAAAGAAGTTCGCCTTGGTCGTTGCCAATTTCTCCGACAATGAAGAGACGATTTCCCTCAACATTCCAAGACATTTCTTTGAGTATACGAGACTTAAAGAAACGGAGAAAGTGTCGTTAACTAACATTCTGAATGGCAAGAAGATAAGCATACCGTTCAATTCAAACGAGTCGCTCGTCCTCACCTTGCCTGCCAATCTTGGTGTTGTGCTTGTTTAACGCGGACTTTCGCCTTCGGTATAGCTTTCCAAGAAGAGTTGTTCGCCGTTATAGACGGCATAGGTGAACTGCGTAATCCAATCTCCAAGAATGAGAACTCGAGTTTGTTTGGTCAAGGCCAGATCAAGCTCGATATGGCGATGTCCGAAGATGAAGAAATCCACTTCGGGATGCTCGCTTAGATATTTCTTTGCAAAGATTACTAACGGTTCCTTGTCTTCGCCTTGATAAGGGGGTTCGCTACCGTCCGAACTGTGCTTTAAGCGGCTGTGTTTAGCCCAATTGAGTCCGAAAGGCATTCCCAGAGCGGGATGCAACCAACGGAACAGGCATTGGCAGGTCTTGTTGTGAAAGATGCTCCGAATGAGCTTGAATTTCCAATCCCTATCGCCCAAACCATCGCCGTGAGCGAGGTAGAAAGTCTGGTCTCCAATCTCGAGCGTAAGGGCGTTGTGATGAAGAATCATTCCGCATTCCTTTTCCAAGTAATCGAGACACCAAATGTCGTGATTGCCGGTAAAGTAATGCACCTCGATGCCCATGTCCGTCAGTTCGCTTATCTTGCCGAGGAAACGCGTAAAGCCTTTCGGCACAACTGTCTGGTATTCAAACCAGAAGTCGAACATATCGCCAAGCATATAAATGGCTCCGGCCTTGTCCTTGATTTCGTCGAGAAAGCGTACGAGACGGCGTTCTTGCTGACGGCTATGCGGAATGGCAAGGCTCCCTAGATGGGCATCACCGATAAAGTAAATGTTCTTCATATCTTGTGTTTATAGAAATCCCAGTTCCACTTTTGCTTCTTCGCTCATCATATCCTTATCCCATTCCGGTTCGAAGACAAGATTGACCTCGACCTTTTCGATACCGGTAATCGTTTCGAGCTTCTGCCTAACATCCTCAACAATGAAATCGGCTGCAGGACAATTCGGGGCAGTCAGCGTCATATCCACACTTAATTCCGTATTATCCTCGTTGAGCTCAATACGATAGATGAGCCCGAGGTCGTATATGTTGACGGGTATTTCGGGGTCGAAGACGGTCTTCAGCACTTCGATTACCCTTTCCTGCATTTCCAATTCAGAGTTTTCCATTTTCCTGATAACTGTAATAGTTGTCGCCTGCAAAGATGATGTGGTCCACAAAGCGGATGTTGACGGCTTTGCAGGCATCTGCCGCTTTCTTGGTGAGGTTGTCGTCGTCACGACTCGGTTGTGTCCTTCCGCTTGGGTGATTATGGCAAAGAACCACTCCAACTGCCATTCCCAAAAGGGCTTCTCGCAAAAGGCAACGCACATCGACTGAAGTTCCTGCAATGCCTCCCCTGCTGAGCAGAACGGAGTTCTTGACCTTCATGCCCTGGTCGAGCAGAAGCAAATGACACTCTTCGACAGAGAGGTCCTGCATTTTGGGGCGGAAGTATTTGAAGGCGTCGGCCGACGTCTTTATGAGCATGCGTTCCGGAAGGTCTTCCTTGAGGCGCTGGTTGGCAAGCTGACAAGCTGCGACAATCGTGACTGCCCTCGCTTCGCCAATGCCGTCATAGCGCATCAGGTCCTTTACGGAGGCTTTGCTCAGATTCATGAGGCTGTCCCCATAATCGGAAAGCATTGTGCGCATGATGTCCACAGCCGACTTGCCCGGCACACCGCTTCCTATGAGAATGGCAAGCAGTTCGGCCTTGCTCAGCGTTTCAGCGCCGTTGGCAAGCAACCGTTCGCGAGGCCGGTCTTCGGGAGCCCATTCCTTTATCGTCTTCATTCGTAAAAGTTCTCTTTAAATGCTTGCAAATCTTCGTTTCGGCCACAAACGCACCTCAACCACCATGCACGGATGAAACCTGTGCCGTAGCCGATGAGCTGAATGAAGCTTGCCCAAATCGAGAGGAAACCTATCTTGACGCTCTTGTTCCGGAGGGAACTGTCGATGAAGACGAGTGCCGAGAAGAGCAGCAGGGGCAAGAGGAATATCAGCATTCCGCCGATGCCGAAAATGATGAAAAGCATCGGACCATTCGAGCTTCAGGCTTCCCGGATGCCTTTTCATCAAGTTGATGCGGGCAATGCCTGAGTTGTGGACTTGCTTGAAGAACTTCTTGAAATCCGTACGACGCTTGTGCCAAACCCATGCTTCGGGGAAAAGTCGGCAACTCGCTCCACTCTTGTAGATGCGCAGACTCAGGTCGATATCTTCGCCGAAACGCATGGACGAGAATCCGCCCAGTTGACGGTAAAGGCTGCGACGGATACCCATATTGAATGAGCGCGGATAGAACTTCTTGTCCATCTGCTTCTTGCCGCCACGGATGCCGCCAGTCGTAATGAACGAAGTCATGCTGTAACTGATGGCCTTCTGAACGGGCGTGAAGCTATCGTGAGCCCTGTCCGGACCGCCCCATGCGTCGCATTCCTTCCTGCAGAGTTCGACATCCACCTCCTTCAGGAAGTCCGGAGGCAAGACGCAATCGCTATCGAGGAAGATGAGGAACTCGCCCTGGCTGTGTTCAGCACCGAAGTTGCGAGTTTGTCCGGGCCCGCTATTCTCCTTTGTGTAATAACGCAACGGGAGCTTGCTTGCATAGCGATGCACAACGTTTTCGCAAGGCTGGCTCGAACCGTCCTCCACGATGATGACCTCCATATCCTTGAACGACTGCTCTTTAAGGCTTTGCAGCAGCTCGTCCACCTCGTCCGGGCGGTTGTATACGGGAATTATGATTGAGTACTTCATTTACTTGTTGATTAGGAAAATTGCAGGTATTTTGCTCAGGTCGGGCAGTTTGGTGTTCTTCCATTCCGAGATGCGGAGGGTACGGATGTATTCGTCTTCGGTCGTGATGCCGGCTGCGATGCAAAGACGTGTTTGCGGACGAAGTGTGCAAAGGAGTGCATCGAACATCTTCTGATTGCGGTAAGGCGTTTCGATGAAGAGTTGCGTCTGCCCTTCCGTCCAAGCCCTCGTCTCGAGCATCTTGAGTTTCTTCGCCCGGTCTGCAGGTTCGACGGGAAGATAGCCGTTGAAGGCAAAACTCTGTCCGCCCAGACCGCTACTCATCACGGCCATTATCATACTGTTCGGGCCTACGAGGGGAACGACGCGCAAGCCTTCCTTCTGAGCGATGCCGACGATGTCCGCTCCGGGATCGGCTACGGCCGGGCAACCTGCTTCGCTGATAACGCCGACGGGTTTTCCTTCCCGAAGGGGTTGCAGATATGTGCTGAAAGTCCTTTCGTCAGCATGCTTGCCCATCTCGTAGAAGGTGCTGTCGTCGATGGGAAATTCGCGGTCGGTCTTCCGGAGGAAACGACGGGCCGAACGGATATCCTCGACGATGAAGTGGCGGATGCCCATGATGACCTCATGGTTATACGAAGGAAGGACTTGCTCGATCGAAGTCTCGCCAAGCGTGACGGGTATGAGATAAAGGGCAGCTTCCATCAATTCAAAATTAATTAATTCAATATTCAAAGAACAAAGCTAGCCAGTTCTTCGGGCGAAACGAGTTTCTGTTCGCCTGTCGTCATATTCTTGAGCGTCACCTTCCCTGCCTGCATTTCCGTTTCGCCGGTCATAGCCACGAAGGGAATCGCCTTCTGGTTGGCATACTGCATTTGCTTCTTCATCTTGCTGGAATCGGGATAGATTTCGCAGCGGACACCTTGCTTGCGCAGGCTGGCAACAATGGGAAGTGAGTAATCCGTTTCCTTCTCGCCGAAGTTGATGAAGAGCACTTGAGTTGCAGTCGTGACAGCTTCGGGATAGAGGTCGAGCTGGTTCAGGACATCATAGATGCGGTCAGCACCAAAGCTGATGCCAACTCCGCTCAAACCCGGCATTCCAAAGATGCCCGTCAAGTTGTCGTAGCGACCGCCTCCCGTGATGCTTCCTATCTCGACATCGAGGGCCTTCACCTCGAAGATGCAGCCCGTATAATAGTTGAGTCCGCGAGCCAAAGTCAAGTCGAGCTCGACGTCATTTTGAATTTTGAATTTTGGATTTTGAATGATATTCAGCACATACTCCACTTCGTCTATGCCTTTCTGCCCCACTTCGCTGCCGGCCAAGGCTTCGCGCATCGTGGCAATCTTCTCGTCGTTGGTTCCGCTCTGGTTGATGATGGGCTGCAGTTTCCGGATGGCTTCTTCGCTGATGCCGTCCTCGCGCAGTTCCTCGTTCACGGCGTCGAGCCCTATCTTGTCGAGCTTGTCGATGGCGACCGTGATGTCCACTATCTTGTCTGCTTCGCCTATCATTTCAGCGATTCCGGAGAGGATTTTGCGGTTGTTGATTTTGATGCAGACGCGGATGCCGAACCTGCGGAACACTTCGTCGATGATTTGCATCAGTTCCACTTCGCAGAGCAGCGAGTCGCTTCCGACGACATCGGCATCGCATTGGTAGAACTCGCGATATCGGCCCTTCTGGGGTCGGTCGGCCCGCCAAACGGGCTGAATCTGATAGCGGCGGAAAGGTAAAGTCAGTTCCTCCCTGTGCTGGACGACATAACGCGCGAAGGGTACGGTCAGGTCGTATCTGAGACCCTTCTCGCACAATTGGGCTGCGAGATGCCCCGTTGCGCCCTGAGCGAGCTCGTCCGGAGTGATGCCGCGCAGGAAATCGCCCGAGTTCAGAATCTTGAAGAGCAGTTTGTCGCCCTCTTCGCCGTACTTGCCCATCAGGGTCGAGAGGTTCTCCATGGCGGGAGTCTCGATTTGCTCAAATCCGTAGAGCGAGTAGACCTCGCGAATCGTGTTGAAGATGTAGTTACGCCTTGCCATTTCGGCCGGACCGAAGTCCCGCGTACCTTTTGGTATACTTGGTTTTTGCGCCATAATCGGTTTGTTTATTCAAATTTGCGTGCAAATTTACGAATTTATTCCGAGATAGCAAAATAAAGAACGAAAAAGACACAGACTATCTTGAATCGTTCACCAAAACGCGAATTTGAAAAGAAGTGCCAGATCATATCTATGCTAATACTTGCAATAGGATGTTATGTGGCGAGATAAATATGCAGTAAAATTCTTTGAATTTTAACTACTCGTTTAAGGCACCGTAGAGCGCATGTTTTTGCCTCGGAGGTACAAACATGCGTCGGAGGCATTTGAAGCGATTCTGGGGCCGTTTCTGCGCAAAACAGAGGGTGTCTGTTCTCCCGACTCCCCAACAGCTGCATAAAGACATAATAATGTTTGCGCGAAAAAAGAAGTATTTGATACAGAATACAGAATACAGTTTCTATGTGAGGGGGGGTACATTATTTGCTGCTGATAGGATTAGTAAAATATAGTATAATATAGTTTGTAATATAATATATATTGTAATATATATATTATATATTATAAAAATTTCGCGTCAGAAGTTTTTTATCTATAATATGTGCTCATATAGAAACTGTATTCTGTATTCTGTATACATTTCATGAGCACAAAAATGACCCATTCCCCCAGCGTGCTTTTTCGCGTGCTTTTTTTTAAGGAATTATTTGCGCGCGTGTGGAAAATTTCGTATCTTTGCAGTGGATTTAAGAGACTGTCTCTTAGCAGTGAAAACCGGCCATTTTCCCTGCGAAGAACTGAAGTTCTGGGATTCAATTGCGAGCCTGTGTCATCCATAAAACAAGCAGGGCGATGCGAAACGTAACACTATACGATGGCCTGCGTAACACTATACAATCGCATTCGTCACACATTATAATTTATGATACTTCTTTCTTAATTCTCATTTTTTTTGTACCTTTGCAGACAAATTCGAATGACGATGAATTTCTTTAGGAAAAAAGATAAGGAGATTGCTCCAGAGCCGAAAACGGTGGAGAGCATACAAGAAGAGCCGAAAAGCGTCGAGCTGGGCAAAGATGAGCCGGAAGTGGCCGGAGATGCCATCGGGGGCGGCATCAATTTCAACTTCGAGGAACTGGCTTCGAACAGTCGTTCCAGACGCGACACCCGCATCCTGAACTCCACGCAGCTGCAACGCGTGAAGGACGCCAAACGGCTGGCAGAGACGAAGTTGCAAGGCCTGGAGGAGAGTCTGGCCCGACTGCAAGCACAGCAGCAATGGTTGCGCAGATACAACGAGACAAACATGGCTCTGGAACGCGAGAAGAAGCGCCTCTTCGAACTGGGCAAGCAGAAGGCCATCTATGTGAAAGACGCGAGCATGCTGGAACGTTACGACCTCTTCGAGGGCATTCAGGGCACCTACCAGAAACTTGCCGTCGTGAAGGACCAGATAGGCAGAGACAAGCGCGGACTGAGCGTTCTGGAACGCGAAGCCGACGAGAACCGGCAGAAAATGACAGAACAGGAGAAGCGGCAAGTGCAGGCTCGCGAGCAGCTGAAGAACACCACCGAAACCCTGCAGAACACCTTCGACCACGTCTGCACGGCCTACCATCTGACGGGCCTGAACGAGTCCATCGAAGCCGAAACCGCATTCCTGCTCGAATACAGCAACAAGGTGAAGGAGGAGACGACGGCCCTCGCATCGATGATTGCAGACAAGGAAAAGACGACAGCCCAGCTCTCGGCCGAACTGGAACGCCTTCGCGCCAAACACCAAAGCATGGAAATACACGAAAACATGCTCCAACACGGCGAAGCGGTGCTCCTGCAGCTGAACCTGCTCGAAGACATGGACAAACGCCGCTCCGAACTGCAGCAGCAACGCCAGCAAGCCCTGAAACGCCAGAACGAGGAAAACGAACTCCTGGGCAAAGCGTTCGGACAATTCCAGGACCTCGTCTCGCAAGCCGAAACGGCCGAAGCAGAACTGAGCATGCACCGTTCCTACATCCAAGGCCAGGACGGACTGATGCTTCAGGAACGCGCCCTCATGCTGAAAGGCAGACGCCAGCAACTGCTTTCCGCCCTGTCACTCTGGAAACGCATCAGCACCGGCTACGAAAGCATCGAGGAGAAGAGCAAGAAGGTGACAGCCCTGCGTCTGGACATCCAGCACCTCGAAGACAACGTACGCGAACTGGAAGACGAGACGGGCAAGGCACAACGCCTCTGCAAAGAAAAGGAATACACCTATCTCCTGAGCAAAGGCCAGGACATCATCCAGCTGCGTGCCGACCTGAAGGAAGGCGTCAGTTGCTCGGTTTGCGGAGCCACGCATCACCCCTATCACAGCGACACGATGCTCGACCAGAGCAAACTCATCGGCGAGATGAAGACCGACTACGAGATGCTGGCTTCGGAAGCGAACGTGAAAGCACAGCAACTCACCGAAATGCAGGCTGAACTGGCGATGGCGAAAGGCCAGCTCAGCGCAGAAGAGGAAGCACTGAACACCATTCGCATCCGTCAGAACGAAGACGTCATGGAATGGAAACTCTACGCCCAGCTCGACCCCACCTTCGTGGAATGTTCCGAAAGCACAAACCTCGACGCCAGAACCGCCCTGCTCCGTCAGTTCATAGAAAACGTCAGTCGCGACGCAGAACTGGCCGAGAAAGAACTCGAGACCTTCACCTTCCACCAAAGCAGCATCGCCAAAATAAGCGAGGAACTGCAGAAACTGGAACAGAAGAAGAGCGAAGTCAACGTCCGGCTGGGCGAGCTGAATACAGGCTGCCAAGTGTTGAGCCGCGAAGTGGAACAGATAGGGATGCGTCTGGAAAGCATCAACAAGCAGTTCACACGCATCTACGAAGCGATGCAGGAAGCCGTCTCCATCAAAGACTGGTACTCCATCTGGCAGAAAACCCCCGAGCAACTCTACGAACAGATTCAGAAACTCCTGAGCAACTGGTTTGCCACAAAGGAAGAGATCACGGCCAAACAAGCCGTTCTGAATGAGGAGACGGCAAACTTGGAAGGGATGAAGGTGCGGATGCAGTCGTTCGTACGCGCCTCGCAAATCGTCTTGAAGCGAATGGAAGAGCGGGAAGGCCGAAAAGCCGAGAATCAGAAAGCATATCAACAATTGATTCCGGAAAGGGATGCTAAGACATTACATCAGAAGCACTTGAATGCAATGAAAAACGCTAGCGAGCAATACGACAACGAGTGCGTCAAGATGAACGAGATCCGTCACGACAACGACATCACGCAAGGCCGTCACGACTTCTACCTCGCCCATATCGACCGCCTGGAAGGCGAACAGACGCAACTCAACGAGAAGCTCGACCTTTGGATGCACGCCTTCAACCTCCAACACCCGCCAGTTCAAGTGAGCGAGCTCGTCGAAGTCTTTGCCGACGGCAAGGATTGGAGTCAAATCCGAAGCAATCTGAAACAGATCAGCACCGACTCGCTGCTCTGCCAAGCAAAAGTGGAGGACCTGAACAGCCGCATCATCGCCCTCGATACGGAAGACGGGCGTTGCAACACCTCAACGCCTGACATTCAGGAAAGTATCGCCTCGAAGCAACAAGCCCTGACCAAACAACGGAACGAGACGCTGATGCAGATTGCCCGCCTCTCGGTTCAGCTCGAAGACCACGAACGCGCACTCGCTGCCGAACGCAATTCCGCCGAACCGGTAACCAGCATGGCGTGATTTTCTTGAATAAGTATAAATTCTCCTCTCGAAACGTACAACTCTAAACATTTTTTCGTACCTTTGCAGCCGCAATATACATATATATTTATTGTTAATAATTCAGAATAACAAAATGAAACGTACACTCACACTCATCGTTGCAGCCGCTTTCGCAATCGGCAGTCAGGCTCAAGCCATCTACAAGGCAGCCAAGTACCACGCTCCCATCAAGGTGGAGAAGAAATGGAAAGGCTACAATCCCGGAGACGTTGAATTCCACGACGAAGCTCCCTTCTCGGAAGGTTCCAGGATTTACCACAACATCATCCCCAATCCCGCTCCCTACATCCAGGAGAATGCACTCCGCGTTCTGCAGACCCTCTACTGGGGACCGAAAGACCCGAATGTGCCTCGCCTGAAACGCATCGTCTATACCATCAAGGACTACAACGGCATCAGCGAGAAGTACGGCAGCGGTGACTATGTCGGCATCCGCTACTCTACGAACTGGATTGAGCGTTGCTTCGCAGGAAACGACACGCTTCGCCTCGATTACGAGACCCGCGGTGTCCTCTATCACGAGCTCACACACGCCTACCAGCTCTCTCCGGAAGGTTGCGGACAGTATGACGGCAAGAGCGAATACTGGCTCTTCATCGAAGGCCTTGCAGATGCAGTTCGCGTGGCTTGCGGATGCTTCGACCAGGACTTCAGCAGCAAGGACCGCACGCGTGGCGACTCTTGGCGAAAGGGTTATCGCGTGACGGGTTACTTCCTCTACTGGTTGCAGCTCAACAAGGACAAGGAGTTCATCCGCAAGTTCAACCGCAGCGCCGTCGAACTCAAGCCTTGGTCTTGGGATAAGGCTATGAAGCACATCCTTGGCGACAAGCCCGAGAACACTACCGACGCACTTTGGGACGAATACCAGAAAGCTATCGGCGACAAATGAGCAGCTCTCTCGTAGTTCTATCAGGCGGACAAGACTCCACGACTTGTCTTTATTGGGCCCTCAAACACTTCGATGAGGTACGGGCCCTCAGTTTCCGATATGGACAAAGGCATATCAAAGAAGTCGAAATTGCAAAGGAACTTTGCCAAGAGGCAGGAGTGCCTTGGGAATGCATGGACATCAGCTTCATCTCCCAGCTAAGCCCCTCGTGCAGCCTGACAAATTCGGAACTCGACATAGAAGAAGAGAAGAAGGAAGGTTCGCCCTACCCCACGACTTTCGTGCCTGGACGAAACCTCTTCTTCATTTCTGTAGCTGCCATCTATGCCCGCAATCATGGCATCTACGACGTCATAACGGGTGTGGGACAAGCCGACTTCAGCGGATATCCGGACTGTCGCGACGGTTTCATTAAGAGCCTGAACACGACGCTCAATCTCGCCATGGACGAGCAGTTCCGCCTGCATACGCCATTGATGTGGCTCGACAAACAGCAGACTTGGGCCCTTGCCGACGAACTTGGCGTGCTCGACACTATCCGCTATCGAACCCTGACCTGTTATAACGGAATCGTAGGCGACGGATGCGGACATTGCCCTTCCTGCAAACTTCGTCGCGAAGGACTCAAAAAATACCTGGAAAGTAAAGTCTGATAATATGGAAAACAGAGAAAAGGAAGGACTCAAGGCTCTTGGAAAGAAGAGCGAAATTCCTCAAGACTACAATCCCGAAGTTTTGGAGGCGTTTGAAAACAAACATCCCGAAAACGACTATTGGGTGCGCTTCAACTGCCCCGAGTTTACCGCTCTTTGCCCCATAACGGGCCAGCCCGACTTTGCCGAGATCCGCATCAACTATCTGCCTGACAAACGAATGGTAGAAAGCAAGAGCCTCAAGCTCTATCTGTTCTCGTTCCGCAATCATGGCAGCTTCCACGAGGACTGTGTCAACATCATCATGAAGGACCTCATCCGACTGATGGAACCCAAGTACATCGAAGTGACAGGCATCTTTGTTCCCCGCGGCGGAATCAGCATCTATCCCTTTGCCAACTACGGTATGCCTGGCACGAAGTACGAGGAAATGGCACAGTATCGTCTGCTCCATCACGACCTCTAAAAACACATTTCCGCAAAATAAAAGCCCTCTGAATTTCAGGGGGCTTTGTTGTTTGTAATATGTCCGAGCGTTAATCGAGCATCTCCTTGAAGTGCTTCGTAATCTGACGGAAGAGATGATTGCGCGTGTTGCCTCCGTAAATGCTGTGATTGCGGTTTGTATAGGTCAATTCGCGGAAGTCTTTATCCGCCTGAACGAGGGCTTCCGTATATTCTGCGGCATTACGGAAATGCACATTGTCGTCGGCCATGCCGTGAACGAGGAGCAACTTGCCGCTAAGCTTCGAGGCGCGACTGATGGGACAAACGTCGTAACCTGAACCGTTCTCATTAGGCGTACGCATGAAACGCTCGGTATAAATGCTGTCGTAGTAGCGCCAACTCGTGGGAGCCGCAACTGCCACACCGCAAGCAAAGACGGGACGCCCTTCGCTCATGCTCATCAATGTATTGAAACCTCCGTAGCTCCAACCCCAAATGGCAATCTTGTCCTTATCGACATAGCTTTGCTGACCAAGCCAAATGGCAGCTTCCACTTGGTCGTGACTCTCCAATTGTCCAAGCTTCAGATAAGTACATTGCTCGAAGTCGCGACCTCTTCCGCCCGTTCCTCTTCCATCCACACAAACGCTGATGAAACCTTCTTGTGCAAGGTATTGCTCGTACATGCAACCTCCCATATTGCCCGCGCTCCAACTGTCTACGACTTGTTGAGAGCCAGGACCCGAGTATTGATGCATCACGACGGGATACTTCTTGCCCGGATTGAAATCTGCAGGCAAAACCATAAAGCCGTTCAACTGGATTCCATCGCCGGTCGTGAAGGTGAAGAATTTGCGCTCGCCAAGCCGTAAACCTGCAAGTTTTTGACGAAGAGCAGAGTTGTCCTCGAGCGTCTTGAGCGTCTTGCCCGAAGCATCACAAAGTGTTGTGACTGAAGGCGTATTGAGGTCGCTCCAAGTATTCATGAAGTAACGAAAATCTTTACTGAAGATGGCGCTATTCCAGCCCGTAGAAGATGTGCTGAGTTTTGTAACTTTGCCTTTCGCATCGCTCTTGTAGACACTTTGTCTGAGGGGACTTTCCTGGTTGCTTGCATAGTAGGTGTTGCCCGTCTTGGTGTCGTAGCCGTAAAGCGACTTCACCTCATAGTTTCCATTTGTAAGTTGGCGTTTAAGCGTTCCGTTTAAGTCATAGAGATACAACTGTTTATATCCACTTCGTTCACTTAAAAGTACAAATCCGTTCGGAACAACATTAAAGGCCTTGAGCGCATCTTCCGGAACATAGCATTCCGCTTGGTCACGGACAATAACTCGGCATTCTGTGCTTCTCGGATTTGCCAGATAAATGTCGAGACAATCCTGATGTCGATTGAGAGTCAGAACGAGCAATTTCTCCGGGTTGTCGGTAAAGAAGATGCGAGGCACATACCCGTCTGCAGGGATGGGAAGTTGCATCTTGCGAATGACACGACTCTTGATGTCGAAGCTATGGACGCTGACAACACTATTCTTCGCTCCGGCTATGGGGTACTTGTAATCGTACGAACCCGGGTACTGCGCGTAATCATTCTTTTCGGGGCTCAAACCCTTGTACCAAGGGAAACTGAACATCGGCACCTCCGACTCGTCGTAACGAATCCAGGCAATCATCGTATTGTCTGCGTTGAAATCGAAAGCGCGCGCAAACGAGAACTCCTCTTCGTTCACCCAATCAGGCTTGCCGTTGATAATCTTGTTGAACTCGCCGTCCTTCGTGATTTGGCTTTCGCTATTGTTGAACAGAAGCTTGACGAGGAAGAGGTTGCCGTCGCGCACAAAAGCCACCATCGTTCCGTCTCTGCTCCAAAGGGGTTGTTCTTGAGGACCACCCTCGCTGAGATGAGCGAGTGTGCGGTTCTTCACATTATATATATAGTATTCAGCCGTTTTGCTGTGACGGTAGATGCCCTTCGTCTCGGTTTGAATGAGTATGTTCTTCTCGTCTGGGCTCATCTGATAGCCGTCTATTCGGTCT
>CACZBC010000025.1 GCA_902779315.1 uncultured Bacteroidales bacterium
CCGGTTTGGAAAAAGTCGTCTATTGGAATAGACTAAAAAGAGAAGATTAGAAATGTCTAAGATTTGTCAAATTACCGGTAAGAAGGCCATGATTGGCAACAACGTGTCACACTCTAAGCGTCGCACGAAAAGGACTTTCGACGTGAACCTGTTCACCAAGAAGTTCTACTATGTAGAAGAGGACTGCTGGATCAGTCTGAGCATCAGCGCTTCCGGTTTGCGCTATATTAATAAGGTAGGACTCGACGCCGCTCTCAAGAATGCCGTGGCTCAGGGTTATTGTGATTGGAAGGATATTCGTGTAATCGGTTAACCGCTAAACGTTCAGAAACTATGGCAAAGAAAGTTAAAGGTAACAGAGTCCAGGTGATTCTGGAATGCACAGAGATGAAGCAGAGCGGTCTGCCCGGTACATCTCGCTACATCACAACGAAGAACAGGAAGAATACTCCCGAACGCCTCGAGCTTAAGAAGTACAACCCCATCTTGAAGAAGATGACTGTTCACAAGGAAATCAAGTAATCGGACAACGGACAAGCGACAACCGACAACCGACATTCTGTAGTCTGTGGTCTGTTGTCTATAGTCAAAAAAATTAAAAACTATGGCAAAGAAAGCAGTCGCTACCCTGCAGACGGGTAGAACCGAAGGTCGTTCCTACACCAAGGTTATCAAGATGGTGAAGAACCCTCAGACGGGCTCCTACTCTTTCGACGAGCAGATGGTTCCCAACGAGGCCGTTAAGGATTTCTTCAAGAACTAAGCATTTAGCAAAGATATGATGGAAGGCGGGAAGCAATAAAAGCAGCCCGCCTTTTTTAATATTCAATGTTCAATCTTCAATCCTCAATGTTCACAACCTACACGCTTCCCCAAGGCCTTCGCGTTGTCTGTGCTCCGGGACAGACGGATGTGGTGTATCTGGGTATCGCCGTTGATGCCGGGACCCGCCACGAACTGCCGTCCGAGAGCGGAATGGCGCATTTCACCGAGCACATGTCGTTCAAGGGGACCTCTCGGCGCTCGGCTCGTCAGGTCATTTCGGCCATGGAGAGTGTGGGAGGCGAACTGAATGCCTTCACGGGCAAAGAGGAGACGGTCTACTATTGCACCTCCCTTCGCGAGCATGCATCCCGCGCCATCGACCTCCTTCTCGACATAGCCCTCGGCAGCACCTATCCGCAGGAAGAGATGAACCGCGAGGTAGAGGTCGTCATCGACGAGATAGAGAGCTATCAGGACCAGCCCTCGGAGCTCATCTTCGACGAGTTCGAGAGCCTTCTTTTCCCAGGTCATCCCCTCGGACGCAACATACTTGGTGATGCCGAAACGCTCCGAACCTTCCGTTCAGCCGACATGCAGCGGTTTGCCCGCCGCCTCTATCATCCCGAAAGGATGGTGCTTTATGTCCTGGGAAATGTGGAGCCCGAGAAAGTGCTCCGTTGTGTGGAGAAAAACATGGCACGTTACGATTGCAATCGTCACACTAGTAAATTGCAATCGTCACACTATACGATTGCCAACGTCACACGTGACGTTTCGCACATCACCCGCCATCGTGAAACACATCAGGCTCACGTATTGATTGGAGCCCAAGCCTTCGCCGCGACAGACCCCCGCCAACTTCATCTCTATTTCCTCAGCAACCTGCTGGGCGGACCAGCCATGAGCAGCCGTTTGAACCTTGCCCTTCGCGAGCGGAACGGTCTTGTCTATACCGTCGAAAGCAATTGCGTGGCCTATACCGACACAGGCATTTGGGCCATCTATTACGGTTGCGATGCAAAAGACCGCAACCGTTGCCGCCGACTTGTCCTTCACGAACTGGACAAGTTGACACAACACCCCCTCTCCAGCCACGCCCTCGAAGCAGCCCGTCGGCAGTTCAAAGGGCAGATAGGCATCTCCTACGACAACTTCGAAAACGTAGCCATCGGTATGGCGAAACGTTACCTCCATTATGGCAAAACGCTCTCCAAAGAACAGCTCTTCGAGCGCCTCGATGCCATAACGCCGGAAAATCTGCTCCAGACGGCACAATTTGTCTTCTCTCCCGACAAGTTTCTGACACTCGAATACGTCTGAGCCTTTCCCTTTTTGTACTTTTATACCCTTTTTCATCCTTGTTAACATAATTTAACAAGGAAAAGGACACATTTTGTGAAAGAATGTGTAATTTTACGGAGCGAAGTTTAATTATATATAATGTATAATAATGTTTAACCCTTAATATTATATGATTATGAAAAAATTATTTACTCCATTGTTAATGCTTGCAGCGCTGCTCAGCAGCACACAAGCTTGGGCCGCCACTTACAACCTTATTGTCTGTGGTGTTCAGGTCACTGACGCAAACAAGGACAACATCACGGCCTCTGGTATTTCTGGCTCCATTAGTTATAATCCAGATAACAAACGACTGACAATTGGTGCCGGCACGACCATTAATTCGAGTGTCGATGGCATAAACAATACAGGCATCGACGGCCTGTCTATTCTTTTCGCAGGTGACGCTACCATTAAAAGTGGAGCGAATTCTGGCGCAGGCATTTTCTGTCAGGCGAGAACAACCCTGACATGTTATTCTGGTCCTAAGGCTCCTAATGTAACCATTGAGTGCACGGGAAATGGTAATGCCATCTGTAGTTACAACGGTTCCAATATTTCTATGTATGCTTTACGCCTCACTGCCAAGGCTAAAAACAACCATGCAATTTGTTCAAAAATACAAGGAACCCAAACGCCATCTATCTCTTTCGGTTGGACCAAACTCTATGCTTCAGCGCCTAGTGGTTATGCCGGCTTAACCGGCTTTACAGGCGGTATCAACTTTACCGCATCAACGTTATATGGAAACGAACAAATATCGAGTGGCACCGTGGTCAACAGCTCAGGCGATGCTTTGAAAGAAGTCTATGTCTATCCTCACGTGATGATTGGCGCTTGTAATCTGGGCACAGGCAAGACTACTTTGACAACTAATAATACAGGCGCCACGTCTGCATCGGGTACAGTCGAATACTCTACTTCGTCAAAGACGCTGACATTTACCAATGTCAATCTCAATGGCGCAGATCTTTTAACCTTTGCACCTGGCGACTTGGCTATCAAGTTCAGTGGTGACGGCACAATCTCCTCCAGCGGCTATACGATGGACTTATATAGCAGCAACACAACAGTAACCAGTGATGGCACAGTAACCATTACTTCTACAGGACAGGCTGCTGTGTACGTCAATGGAAGCAAAACCCTTTCCATTAGCGCACCACAATTCATAGCTCAAAGTACGGCAACAGATAAAAAGGGCCTGTATGCCGGATCAGGTACGGTGACGCTGAATAAATACGGTTCTTCTTGCGTTTACAAGTTTGCTGGTCCTGGTGCTAATATGCAGGTGAAGAAGCTTGTGATGAATGATATGGACATCTCGACACCAAACAGCTATTGGAATGCTTCAGATGGCTATTCCTACTACAGTGGTGCGATTGCCAAGGGAACGTCTGTCGGCAATGGCACATGGTTCATGCCAACCAGTTCAATCAGCTACTACAATCTCTGGGTAGCAGGTACGCACATCAAGCAGAACAACACAGAATACTTCTACAGTCCGTACCTTACTGCAGGTACTGTGAAGTATGATAACAATACGAAGACGCTGACATTAACTGATGCTACAATCTCAGGCCAACCCAGCGACGGGGCAGCGGAAACAAGATCTGCCATCTATAGCACCATCTCAGGTCTGACCATCAACGCAACAGGAACAAATAACTGGACATCCGATTGGATAACCGTGAACCTTGGTGGTGGCGGCACCAACACCATTAAAGGCACTGGTGACTTGAAAATTACCTCTAATCAATACCATGCAATGAACGCTTGGAATAATACTGGCATTACGCTGGCACGTTCTAGTGGCTCAATGTCCTTAAAGGGTAAAAATCGTGGCATATACGGAAATAACACCACCACTCTAACCATCAACAAGGATGGCTCCGGTGCCCTTTATAAGTTTGCAGGCGAGGAAGGTAACATTACCAACCTCTCGTCGCTCACTTTCGGCTCTGGTGTGAATATTCAGGATGGGTACCAGTGGTTCAATGCTGATGAAAAGGCTGTTTATTACAGGAGCGGTTTGGCAAAGTGTGCCACTATAGACGGAAGCACATCCACATGGATTCGTAGCAACGTCACATGGGAAACCTATCCTATTTATATCGCCGGCACACAGCTCTATGGAAGTGGTAGCTACGGCAATATTAGTGGTTGCTGGAACAAGTATGTCAAGGGAGGAGATATCACATACAATCCCTCAACCAAGACCTTGACGCTCAATAATGCCAAGATAGAGAGTGTGGGAAGTCATGGTATTGAGATGAAATTGGAAGGAAATATCAAACTTGTGGGAACAAACAGTTTATCTGCCAAAACTACCAATAATTCTAGGTATAGTGCCATCTGCGCCAATAAATTCAACATTACCATTACTGGTGATGGTTCACTCAATGCAACAAGTGACAAGAATTGTGGTATACATGCACACGAGGGCATAGTTACTATCACAGATAATGTGAAGATAGATGCGACGGGCGACTGCGGCGGTCTCGGAAGTATTTCCAGCGACTACGCAGGAACATTCATTATCTCTGGCAATGCTCAAGTTAAGTCCAACAAGATTACTAATGTTGCAAGCCTTACTCTCGAAGATGGTCAGACTATCGTAGAACCTTTCAAGGCTGCTTTCAACTCAACGAACAAGCGTGTTGAGGTTAACGGATCTGTTGCTCAGAACGTAGTCATCCAGAAAGTTGAGAAGTACGACTTGGCTGTCTGCGACATAGATGTCAATAGCTACAACAAGGACGACATTCTCCGCGACGGTGGTGCGTTCAAGTACACCCCGAACACAAAGCGTCTGACCATCAAAGATGCAAATATCGACGACCCCAACGTCTCCGAGGGTGTTTACAATTATGGCATCGAAGGCCTGAATATTGCCATTGAGGGCGAGAACCACTTCAGGGTCACGGACGATGTCTTCAAAATGAAGAAATCCACTACTTTCAGCGGCAATGGTTCCGTCAAGGGCGAACTGACAGCAAGCGACGGCTGGGGCATCTATATGAACGGCAGCACCTATACCTGCACCCTCAACGGCCCGAAGTTCGAGTTCACAGGTCAAATAGCAGTTGGTGGTGGTGCAAATAATCTTGTAATTGAAAAGGGCGTATTGGCATTCAATCCAAATTCGTCCTCGGATGCTACAATTCTCAGGGTCAAAGGTCTGACTCTCGGCACAGGCATGATAATCGCAAAACCAGAGGGCGGTGTGTTCGATGACACCACACAAGGCATCGTCGTTAACGGCAGCCTGTATCATGGTCACGCAGTCATCTGTCAGAAGGGCGACGTGAACGTCGACGGTTCCGTAACCATCGCGGATGCTGTGGCAGTCTTGAACGCAATGGCAGGTCAGGAAGTTGCCGGCAATCCTGATGTGAACGGTGATAAGGAAGTTTCTATTGCCGACTTCGTAGCAGTCCTGAACATCATGGCAGGTCAGTAACAGACGCACTCCCCAGCCTTTTCCAAAGGTAAGGGAAACTGATACAAGCAAAAGCCGCTTCGTCCATAAGGGCGAGGCGGCTCTTTTTTCCAAAAACAGCAACACTCTTTTGCCAAAACATCAGCATTTTTCTGCTAATTCGTCATCTTTCCTCGTTTTTCCCCCACCATTTTGTAATGTCATGAAAAAAGTTTTCAACAACATTTCGTTGGGCTACGTAATGTGCTGAAACCCCTTTGCTTATGGGCTTTCGCGAAGGTGAAAGGCAAGCACATCGGCAAGTTATCAACAATATAGGCTAACTTGCTAAGAAAAAAAAGTTTAAATAATTTGTGGGGAATTGTGGGGAATTTTATATCTTTGCAGCAGAAAATGCAATGAAAGCCCCAAATCGATGAGATTTACAGGAAGCATAGATGCCAAAACAGACGAGAAGGGACGTGTCTTCGTGCCTAGCGTCTTCCGCAAAATCCTTCAGAAAGAAGAGGAGGAAGGACTGGTGTTGCGTCGCGACATCTTCGAGAACTGTCTTGTGCTCTACCCCAAAAGTGTGTGGGATGCTCAGGTCAACTCCGTCAGAGCCCGCACCAATCCTTTCGACCGCCATCAGCGGCAAGGTTTGCGTCTCTTCACTGCCGATGCTGAAAACATCACCCTCGACAGTGGCGGACGTATGCTCATCCCTCGCCGATACATGGAACATGCCGGCATAAAGAGTGATGTGCGATTCATAGGAGTTGACGACACTATCGAAATCTGGAGTCGTCAGGCTGCCGAAGGACTGCTCAGCAATCCTGAGGAAGTGGCGAACATCCTGGAAGAGATGATGAAGGACGACACATAATTACATATGTAATGAGCGTGAAATGTGAGGAATATCATGTGCCGGTTCTCTTGCAAGAGACAGTTGACGGACTCGATGTCAAGTCCGGAGGCATATATGCGGACCTCACATTTGGCGGAGGTGGCCATAGCAGGGAGATTCTGCGGCGCCTGAATGGCACGGGACACCTCTACAGTTTCGACCAAGACGAGGATGCGATGAAGAATGCAAGCGAGTTGGAAAGCGAAGGGAACTTCACTTTCGTTCGCAGCAATTTCCGTTTCCTGAAGAACTGGATGCTCTACTATGGGCATGAGCAGGTGGATGGCATTCTTGCCGACTTGGGTGTGAGCAGTCATCATCTCGACGAGGAAGAAAGGGGCTTCAGTTTCCGTTTCGATGCTCCGCTGGATATGCGAATGAACCGTAAGGCCAGCCTCAATGCTGGGCGTATCGTGGCAGAGTATAGCGAAGAACAGTTGGCCGACATCTTCTACCTCTACGGAGAGTTGAAGAACAGCCGTCGCATTGCTGCCGCCATCGTCAAGGCTCGTCAGCAGAAGCCCATCACCACGACGACAGAACTGGTGGAAGTGCTGAAGCCTTTGATGGGATACGACCGCGAGAAGAAAGATTTGGCACGCGTCTTTCAGGCACTTCGTATAGAGGTGAACGGAGAGATGGTCGCCTTGAGGCAAATGCTTAGCGCTGTCACAGAAATCCTCAAGCCGGGTGGCAGATTGAGTGTTCTCACCTATCATTCTCTCGAAGACCGTATGGTGAAGAATATCATCAGAGCAGGCAATGCAGAAGGAAAGTTAGAGACTGACGTCTTCGGTCGCAGCGACGCTCCGCTCGAAGCGGTCAACAGGAGTGTCATCACTCCAAGCATTGAAGAGCAGGAAAGCAATCCTCGAAGCCGTTCGGCAAAGCTTCGGGTAGCAAGAAAAAGAGATTAGTAACCTATGGCAGAGATAGAAATAGATAACTTCGACGAACTCCAGGAAGAAGTTCAAGAGACCCAAGAGCAAGAGGTACAAGAGCAGGAGACCCAAGAGGTTGAAGAGGCTCAGGAACAGGAAGTTCAAGAAGCGGAAGTGGCTCAAGAGCAAGTCAGCAACAAGGAAAAGCTGATGCGTTCATTGGTTAGCGACGACGATGAAGTGGACGAGCTGACTGCTGCCAACATCCGTCAGATGCTGGATGCCGCTCCTAGATGGTTCCTCAGTCAATGGAAGATGTTGCTCCTTGTCTTGGCTGGAATATTCCTTTACATCACGAATGGCTATCAGGCTCAAGTCGAGATGATGAAGGAAAACGAACTCGAGGCAGAACTCAAGGACTGGCGTTACAGAAGCATTACCAGAGTGAGCGAACTCACACAACTCTGTCGGCAGAGCCAACTCGAGCAAAAGCTTCGTGAACAGGGCGACAGCACACTCACGCCAAGCAAGGTTGCGCCATTCATTATCAACGTGAAGGAATAGGGATAAAAGATTATGCAAAAAGGCAAAGATAAAGCTCCAAGACGTTACATCTTCATCTTCGTGTTGATGTGCCTGGCCGGAATGTATATTTTGGCTAAGGCTCTCTATACGATGTTGCCGCCAGAAAGCGATTATTGGAAGGAAGTGGGGCGCAACAGCAAGACCGCCAAGATTCCTGCCAATCGCGGCAATATCCTTTCTTGCGACCGTCAAGTCCTCTCAGGCACTGTCCCAAAGTACGCACTTTACATGGACTTCGCTGTGCATGACCCTGATTCGTCGATAGAAAGGAAGACGCGTGAGTATCGCGACACAACGTTTGTTCAGAAGCTTGACAGCATAGTTGAGGGTTTGGCTCGTATCTTCCCAGATCGTGATGCAGACTGGTTCCGCCAACGTTTGCTTAAAGGCAAGGCTCGCGGCAAGTACTCATGGCGCATCTATCCGAAGCTTGCAAGCTATGTTCAGTATCGTGCTTGCAAGGAGTTGCCTTTCTTGAAGGAAAGCATGTATCGCAGCGGTTTCCATGCTGACGAGATGTTGCTTCGCCTGAAACCTTATGGAGGATTGGCAAGCAGAACTATTGGTGAGCTTTATAACGATACAAGCAGTCAGCCCAAATGTGGTTTGGAGTTGAGTTTCGACAGCATTCTTCGCGGCAAACCCGGTTCAAAGCACTTCATAGTGGTTCGTAATCGTCAGGTTCCCATCATCGATACTCAAGCAGAGAACGGGCATGATCTGCTCACTACAATTGATATCAACATTCAGGACTTTGCCGACAGAACGCTTCGCAGCAAGTTGAAGGAGGAATTGGTGAATGGCGAAGTGGGTGTTGCCGTTGTGATGGAAGTCAAGACTGGCGACGTGAAAGCTATTGTGAACCTGACTAGAGGCGAGGACGGCGAGTACTACGAGATGAAGAACAATGCCGTGAGTGACCTTTGGGAACCAGGTTCAACGTTCAAGACGGCGAGCATCATGGTTGCTCTCGAAGACGGAAAGATAACGTTGAACAAGACCGTAGATTGTGCTCCAGGCATCGTCAATATGCATGGTCGCAAGATGAAGGACCACAACTGGAACAGAGGTGGTTATGGTGTGCTCAAGGTTGAGGACATCCTTGGCCAGAGTAGTAATATAGGTGTAAGCACCATCATTGATGAAGCATATTGCGACAATCCTTCTGCTTATGTTGATGGTTTGCATAGAGAAGGTGTCGGAATTCCTCTCAATCTTCCTTTCGTTGGAAAAGGTGAGCCTTATGTTCCGCATCCAAAAGACAAGAACCGTTATTGGAGCAAAACCGACCTACCTTGGATGAGCATAGGTTATGTAACGATGCTTCCTCCCATCAGCACCCTTACATTCTACAATGCGATTGCAAATGGCGGCAAGATGGTGAAGCCTCGCTTCGTGAAAGCGGAACTGAAGGATGGTATGGTGATACGCGAATTCCCGACAGAAGTCATCAAGGAGCGTATTTGCAAACCTTCCACACTTCGCGATATCCAGTATTGTCTGGAGCACGTTGTGAGTGGAGGACTTGGCAAGAAGGCCGGCAATGGAGGTAAACTCTTCAAGGTAAGCGGCAAGACAGGAACTGCACAATTCAGCGAAAATGGTTCTTATGCAGGTCGAAAGTACATGGTTAGCTTCTGTGGTTACTTCCCAAGTGATGATCCAAAGTACAGTTGCATCGTTTGTATCAGGAAGAAAGGCTTGCCTGCTTCCGGTGGTGGTCAATGTGGTCCTGTCTTTAGCGAAATCTCGCAGTTTATCATGTCGAGGGATTCGATGAGAAGCGCGATTGCAGCTGCCGATACGAACTCTGTCTTCATTCCTGAAGTGACGAAGGGAAGCAAGCGTCGAGCAGAAGCCATCGTGGAAGGAATGGGACTTTCGAAGAAGCAATTGAATCTGGTCGAAGAAGATACTGTGGCTTTGAACAAAGTTCCTGATGTGACGGGAATGGGAGCCAAAGATGCTGTCTTTGCCTTGCAGAAACGAGGTTTGAGGGTTCGCATTAACGGATGTGGTCAGATTACGAAGCAGGATATCCCGGCAGGTTCTGTTGCAGTCAAAGGGAAACAGATTACGCTAACTGCTTCAACAAATTAAATAATGTAGGAAATGAAACTTATACAACTCATACAAGATTGCGCGCCACAAAAGGTGGTGGGAAGTGTCGAAAAGGAAGTGACAGGCATCGAGATTGATAGCCGTCGCATCCAGAAAGGTGCAGTTTTCGTAGCTATGAGAGGCACTCAGGTTGACGGCCATACTTTCATCGGAAAGGCAATCGAACTGGGAGCGAGTGTTGTGGTTTGCGAAAAGTTGCCCGAAACGGTTCAAGACGAAGTGACTTATCTCGTCTATCCCAATACTGAGGATGTGGTCGGAACGTTGGCAACTCACTATTTTGGTGACCCAAGTCAGAGGATGCACCTCATCGGAGTGACTGGTACGAATGGCAAAACCACCATCGCAACCGTGCTTTACAACATTTTCCGCCAGCGTGGATACAAGTGCGGACTTTGCAGTACTGTCTGCAATTACATTGATGGAGAGGCAGTTCCTACAGAAGTGACGACTCCAGACCCCATCACTTTGAACCGATTACTCGGCAGAATGGCGGATGAGGGCTGTGCCTATGCCTTTATGGAAGTCAGCAGTCATAGTGTCAGCCAAAAGCGTATAGGAGGTCTCAACTTCAGTGGAGGCATCTTCACCAACCTGACTCGCGACCATCTCGACTATCATGGAACGTTCGAGAACTATCGTGATGCCAAGAAAGGTTTCTTCGATGCTTTGCCTGCAGACGCTTTCGCCATCATCAATGCGGATGACCGTAATGGAATGGTTATGGTGCAGAACTGCAAGGCGAAGGTCAAGACATACTCGCTCCACTCTGCTGCCGACTTCAAGGCTCGCATTATGGAGGAGAGTTTCGAGGGTATGGACTTGGAGATTGACGGCAGAGACGTGAGTGTCCAGTTCGTTGGACGATTCAATGTGAGCAACTTGTTGGCCGTATATGGAGCTACAGTCATGCTTGGAGTCGAGCCGCAAGAAGCCCTCGTTCTGCTAAGTGCTCAGAAACCCGTAAACGGCCGCTTCGAGGCGATTCGCTCGCGAGAAGGGGTTACGGCTATCGTCGACTATGCCCACACACCTGATGCTCTCGTCAATGTTCTCACTACTATCAACGAGGTTTTGCAGGGGAAGGGACAGTGCTGGACCGTTTGTGGAGCTGGTGGGAACCGCGATAAAGGCAAGCGTCCCATCATGGCTCAAGAGGCTGTGAAGAATAGCGACAGAGTCATCATAACGAGCGACAATCCCAGAAACGAAGACCCTCAGGAGATCATCAACGACATGTTGGCTGGTCTCGATACAAGCCAGCGAAGAAATGTCATCAGCATAGTTGACCGTAGAGAAGCCATCAGAACGGCTTGCACGATGGCCCAACCTGGGGATGTGATCCTCGTTGCAGGCAAAGGTCACGAAGACTATCAAATCGTAAAAGGAGTGAAGCATCACTTCGACGACCACGAGGTGATTCGCGAAGCCTTTAACCTGATATGAAAACGTCACACTAGTAAATTGCAAACGTCACACTAGTAAATCGCAAACATCACACTAGTAAATCGCCAACGTCACACTATACGATTTCAAACGCAACACTAGGTCGTCATAAAGAAGCAACAGAAAACAATATAACACAACAAACGGACAACATAAAGATATGCTTTATTACCTGTTCAGATACTTAGGCGAATTCGGAGTTTCAGGAGCCCATGTTTGGCACTATATCTCCTTCCGAGCAGTCCTCACCTTGGTCTTGAGCCTTATTATTTCCATGTGGTTTGGCGAATATTTCGTCAGATGGATGAGGAAGCACAATGTCAGCGAGGAACAAAGAGATGCCAGCATCGACCCCTATGGTGTGGAGAAGAAGGGCGTTCCCACTATGGGAGGCATCATCATCATAGTCGCCACACTCGTTCCTTGTCTGCTTCTGGGCCGACTTCGCAATATCTATATGCTCATCATGCTTTTCACCACAATTTGGCTTGGAGCACTTGGTTTTGCCGACGACTATATCAAGATGAAGGTCACGAAGGACGGACTTCGCCCCATCTGGAAGCTCCTCGGCCAAGCAGTACTCGGCTTGGTGATTGGCCTGACACTTTGGATGAGCCCCGATGCCGTTATCTGCGAGAACATTCAGGATGAGAGACAAGGCACAGAGCAAGTTGTGACACATAGGAGCGAAGAGGTGAAGAGCACCATCACTACTATTCCGTTCGTCAAGAACAACAACCTCAACTATGCGGATATCTTCTCGTTCTTGGGCAAATACAAGTCCGCAGCAGGTTGGATCTTCTTCGTTCTTGTCACCACCTTCATTGTGATGGCGGTCAGCAACGGTTCCAACCTGAACGATGGAATGGACGGTTTGTGTGCCGGAAACGCGGCAATCATGTGTATCGCCCTGGGCATCCTGGCTTATGTGAGCAGTCACATCCACATGGCTGCCTACCTTAATATAATGTATATCCCAGGTTCGGAAGAGCTCGTCATATTCATCTGTGCTTTCGTAGGTGCTTTGATTGGTTTCCTCTGGTATAACGCCTATCCAGCCCAAGTGTTTATGGGCGATACGGGAAGCTTGGCAATAGGTGGCATCATAGGTGTTACGGCCATCATCATACACAAGGAACTGCTTTTGCCTCTGCTTTGCTTCGTCTTCTTGATGGAAAGCATAAGTGTGCTTTTGCAGACCAACTATGCCAAGATGGGCAATAAGCGAGGACAGAAATGGCGCGTTTTCAAACGTGCTCCTCTACATGATACATTCAGAGTAAAGCCAGGACAATTGCCTGCAGACTTCAAGGTGCTCATCAATTGGCCTAAAGGATGTTGGTTGGAATCAAAGATAACTGTCCGATTCTGGATTGTGACAATCATCATGGCGGCTCTCGCCATCGTAACATTGAAGATTAGATAAAGATGAAAAGAATAGTGATACTTGGAGCTGCCGAAAGTGGTGTTGGAGCCGCAGCCTTGGCTAAGGTGAAGGGCTTCGACGTCTTCGTCAGCGACATGAGCAAGATAAAGGAGAACTACAAACAGGTTCTCCAACAATATGAAGTGCCTTTCGAAGAGGAAAAGCACACGGAAGAACTCATCCTGAATGCAAGTGAAGTGGTGAAGAGTCCAGGCATTCCTGAGGATGCACCAATGGTGTGCAAAGTCAGAAAGGCAGGCATTCCCATCATCAGCGAGATAGAATTTGCAGGTCGTTACACGAATGCCAAGATGATTTGCATAACTGGCTCGAACGGTAAGACCACCACCACAAGCCTGATCTACCATATCTTCAAGAAGGCAGGCTACAATGCAGGTCTTGCAGGAAACATAGGCCGCAGCTTGGCTCTGCAGATAGCTGAGGGAAAGACCTACGACTACTACATCATCGAGCTTAGCAGCTTCCAGCTCGACAACATGTATGATTTCCGAGCAAATATCGCCATCTTGCTCAACATCACACCCGATCATCTGGATCGCTACGAGAATTCGATGCAGAAATATACTGATTCAAAGATGAGGATCATACAGAATCAGACTGAGGAAGACGCTTTCATCTATTGGAACGACGACCCCATCATCTCTGCCGAACTCAAGAAATATGGCATCAAAGCCAAGATGTGTCCCTTCAGTATCCTCAAGAAAGAGGGCATGATAGGCTACATCGCAGACGACCAATACGTTATAGAGTATCCTACTCCCTTCAATATGGAGCAGGAAAGCCTGAGTCTGCGAGGCAAACACAACATGTATAACAGCTTGGCAGCAGGTATTGCAGCCCATATTAGCGGCATAGACGATGAGACACTACGGCAGAGTCTGAGCGACTTCGAAGGTGTGGAACATCGTCTGCAGAAAGTGGCTCGAGTTGGTGGAGTCCAGTATATAAACGACTCCAAAGCCACCAATGTCGATGCTTGCTGGTATGCTCTTGAAAGCATGACTACGCCCACAATCCTCATCATCGGAGGTAAAGATAAGGGCAACGACTATAATGCTATCAAGGAACTGGTGCAGAAGAAGTGTGCAGGCCTTGTCTATCTTGGTGCTGACAACACGAAGTTGCACAATTTCTTCGATGGAATGGGCATTCCTGTAGCTGACACAAACAATATGAAAGACTGTGTTGAGGCTTGCAGCCGAATGGCTAAACCAGGCTATACAGTATTGCTCAGTCCCTGCTGTGCCAGCTTCGATCTCTTCAAGAACATGGAAGACAGAGGCGAGCAATTCTGCGAACAAGTGAGGAATCTATAAGAACAGAAGTGAAGATGAAACTGAATAAACTAAAAGAAAAGACCCTGATACATGGCGACTTAGGCATTTGGGCAGTGTTCCTCATCCTTTGTGCCATCTCGCTGATAGAGGTGTATAGTGCCAGTTCACGCATGACCTTTGCCTCTGGAGCGTATTGGGACCCCATTATGCAACATGGTTCTTTCATGCTGATGGGCATCTTCATTGCTTGGCTCGTACATTTCATTCCTTGCAATTACTTCAAGTTGCTCTGTACGATAGGCATGTTCCTGTCGCTCTTCTTGCTGATTGCCGTACTTGCCATCGGTCAGAAGACAAACGATGCAGGCAGATGGATATCGATAGGTTTCATCCGTTTCCAGCCAAGCGAACTCGCCAAGTTGAGTTTGGTGGGCTTTAGTTGCTTCATCCTTTCCTCGCTTCGAGATGAGAAAGGTGCCAGTCAGATGGGCTTCAGGATAGTGGCTTTGACCGCCTTCATCACGATTCTTCTCATCTTTACGGAGAACGCTTCCACTGCTTTCATCATTGCCATTGTCATGTATGGCATTTGCTTCTATGCACAGATACGCAAGAAAATACTTATCGGAGCGCTTCTGCTTGGAATGCTTGGCGTGGGCAGTGTCTTTGCTATTGCTTATTCCATACCAGAGAAGACACTTACCGAATGGCAAATGTCAAAAGGTCCTTTGCATCGTGTGCCAACTTGGATACATCGCATAACTGACAAACAGGAGCGTCCTGCCGACCCAAGCAAGTACAAGCCTCAAGAGAATCCGCAAAAAGCATATGCAAAAGTTGCCATTGCTACAAGTAATGTAATTGGTCGTGGTCCTGGCAACAGTCGTCAGCGTGACTTCATTCCACAAGCATTTTCCGACTTCATCTATGCTATTATCATTGAGGAACTTGGATTTCCTGGCGCTTTTATCGTGTTAAGTCTCTATTTAATACTGATGTACCGATCTATGCGCATTGCCCAGAAATGTAAGGCACTCTTCCCATCCTATCTGGTAATGGGATTAGCTCTAATGATAGTCGTTCAGGCAATGATGAACATGGCCGTAGCAGTTGGGGCTTTCCCTGTAACAGGACAACCCTTGCCCCTTGTCAGTCGAGGCGGCACAAGTCTCTTCATTACCTGTACTTACATCGGTATGATATTGAGTGTCAGCCATACGGCAAAGCGCAAACCAGAATACGAAAACAAGCAGCTGCAAGCTGCAGAAGCATAATATATATAATGTATATGAGTGAACTTAGAGTTATAATAAGTGGTGGTGGTACAGGAGGACACATTTTCCCCGCTGTAAGCATAGCTAATGCACTTCGTGAGATCAATCCCGATGTGGAGATTCTCTTTGTGGGTGCAGAGGGCAGGATGGAGATGCAGCGTGTACCTGCTGCCGGATACAAGATAATCGGACTGCCTGTACGCGGTCTGCTTCGCCCCTTATGGAAGCCAGGCAACATTAGCGTCTTAATGGATTTCTTTAAGAGCAAGCGTATGGTAAAGCAGACATTGCGCGAGTTCAAACCACAAGTGGCAGTAGGAGTAGGAGGTTATGCCAGTTCGGCAACTCTCAATGCAGCATACGAACTGGGCATACCTTGTCTCATTCAAGAGCAGAACAGTTTTGCAGGACTTACAAACAAAACGCTCGCAAAGAAAGCGAAAAAGATATGTGTGGCATACGAGGGAATGGAACGCTTCTTCCCCAAAGACAGAATCTTGCTCACAGGCAATCCTGTACGACAAAGCCTTTTCAATGACTCTTTGAAACGCGAGGATTGTGCCGCAGCCTTTGGTCTTAGTGCAGCAAAGCCTACCATTCTTCTCATAGGAGGCAGTTTGGGTGCTCGCACTTTGAACGAAAGTGTCTTGAAAAACCTCTCCCGCATTGCCGCTTCATCAGTTCAGTTTATCTGGCAGACAGGAAGTTATTATAAGAAGGAAATAGAGCAGATGCTTGATGTAAAAGGCAAGCCTGGTAATCTTGTCGTTACTGATTTTATCAGTCGTATGGATCAGGCTTATTGTTTAGCTGACCTTGTCATCAGTCGTGCTGGTGCAGGCAGTATCAGCGAACTTTGCCTGTTAGGAAAGCCAAGCATCCTCGTGCCAAGTCCCAACGTAGCAGAAGATCATCAGACACATAATGCGATGGCGCTCGTCAATAAGCACGCTGCCTTGCTTGTTCGCGATGCAGAGGCTCCAGAGAAGCTTATTCCACTAGCTTTGGAAACAGTCGTAGATACGGACAAACTACAAGAACTTGGGAAGAATGCTAGCGCAATGGCTTTGCGCGATTCGGCACGCATCATTGCAGAAGAAGTTATCAAACTTGCACAACAAAAGAAGTCATGAAGGTAGAGCAGATAAAGGCAGTTTACTTCGTAGGTATTGGCGGCATTGGCATGAGTGCTATTGCCCGCTATTTCATAAGTCGTGGCGTTGTTGTTGCAGGCTACGACAAGACTCCGAGCGACCTTACAGAGCAACTTTGCAAGGAAGGTGCGTTGATTCATTATGAAGATAATGTTGCCCTCATTCCTACACAATGCCAAGACAAAGAGAGTACTCTTGTGGTCTACACTCCTGCCATCCCTGCAGAACATTCAGAGTTGACTTTCTTCCGCAAGAATGGTTTTGAAGTCCAAAAGCGTGCCCAAGTGCTTGGCACTTTGACGCGCTCCCTAAAAGGACTTTGTGTGGCTGGAACACACGGCAAGACAACAACTTCGAGCATGACAGCTCACATACTTCATCAAAGTCATGTGGATTGCAATGCCTTTTTGGGTGGCATCACGAAAAACTATGGAACAAATTACATTCTGAGTGATAAGAGCCCCTATGTTGTTATTGAAGCCGATGAATTCGACCGCTCTTTCCATTGGCTGACGCCATATGCTAGTGTTATCACAGCTACAGATGCCGATCATCTGGATATCTACGGCACAGAGGAAGCTTATTTGGAGAGCTTCAGCAAGTACAGTAGTCTGATACTTCCAGGTGGCTACCTAGTCATGCATACAGGCTTGAAGATGAAGCCAAACGTACAGGAAGATGTGACAATCTATACCTATAGTCGTGAGAAAGGTGACTTCCATGCTGAAAACGTCTGCATTGGCGATGGCCGCATTACTTTCGACTTTATCTCGCCACTCGGCAACATTCCAGGCATTGAACTCGGCGTACCTGTCAGTGTCAACATAGAGAACGGCATTGCTGCCATGGCGTTGGCACAAATAGCAGGTGCAACAGCAGAGGAGATACGCCAAGGCATGGTGTCCTTCAGTGGCGTGGATCGTCGCTTTGACTTCCATATCAAGACAGACAAGATGGCATACCTGAGCGACTATGCCCATCATCCTGAAGAGATACGTCGCAGTCTTGAGAGTCTTCGAGAACTCTATCGTGGACGTCGCATCAAGGCTATCTTCCAACCGCATCTCTACACACGTACTCGCGACTTTTACAAGGACTTTGCCGATGCACTTTCGTTGCTGGATGATGTATGCATAGTGGATATTTATCCTGCACGCGAACAGCCCATCCCAGGTGTGACAAGTGCTCTCATCTACGACAATCTCAAGCCTGGTATCAAGCGTCAGATGTGCCGTAAAGATGAAATACTCGATGTCGTTCGACAGGGTGGCTTTGATGTGCTTGTTACGCTTGGTGCTGGTGATATTGAAGACTATGTTCAACAGATAACAGAAATACTTCGACCCCTATCATGAAGACTGCAATAAAGATATTCCTACTTCTGGCAGTGGTTGGTTACCTCGTGGTCGCTGTCTGGAAGTTTAGCGGACAAGCGGAAGACAGAACCTGCGAGGGCGTTCGTGTCGAGATAATCGACAGCATACCTGATGGTTTTATTACAGGAGAGTATGTACGTTCTGTCTTGACGCGCAATAAGCTTTCGCCCGAGGGAATGAAAATAAGTGACATCAATCTGGAAAAGATAGAACAGTTGATGCTCGAAGAGTCGCATATAGAACGTGCTTCCTGCTATTATGATGCAGCAGGCAAACTCTGTATCAAGGTTGTGCCACAACAACCGATATTGCATGTTATAAGCCAGAAGGGCGAGGATTATTATCTATCTAGCACGGGCCTGTCAATGCCTACTGCCAGTTTCAACGTTGATTTATGCGTGGCAACAGGCAATATTACGAAGAAGTTTGCTTCTGAGCATCTTCTGGAACTTGCCAGATACATTCACGACGATCTCTTTTGGAGCGAACAGATAGAACAAATCTATGTTGTCAGTCCAGAAGAGATTAGGCTATATCCTCGTGTGGGACAACATATTATAGAATTAGGTAATTCTGATAACTTCCAGGAAAAGCTCAACCGTCTGCGCATCTTCTATCGTGAAGGATTGGAGCGTGTCGGGTGGAACAAATATCAAATGATCAGCTTGGCTTACGATGGTCAAGTGGTATGTACTAAAGCCAACAATAAAAAGAACAAATAATATGGGAGCAGAAAAAGACATTATCATTGCAGTAGAACTAGCATCGACCGCTATACGTGCTATTGCAGGCAAAAGAGAACCCGACGGCAGTATGCAGGTGCTTGCTTTTGCTCAGGAAGAATCGCCTAACACCATTCGCAAAGGAATCATTGACAACATCGACAAAACAACTCAGGCGCTGACACGTGTTGTTGCTAAACTCAGCGACAAGTTAGGTGTCAGAGTCAATAGTGTTTATGTCGGTTTGGGTGGCCAATCGTTGCGTTCAGTACACAATCGCGTGCTTTTGCAGTTTGATGGGCTTGAGTTACTTTCGCACAAGACTATCGACAAGATGCGCGATACCAATAGTGGCGTTGTGTATCCCAATGCGGAGATAAAGGAGGTCGTACCACAAGAGTTCACGATTGGTAGCCGTAGTATTGTCGACCCTGTTGGTATGCAGGCAGAAATGCTCGAAGCAAACTTTATCAATATCATTGCACGTCCTACGCTTGAAGAGAATATCCGCAAGTGTGTCAATGCTGCAGGTTTGGAAGTACAGGAAGTGTTCATCTCGCCTTTATGCGAAGCGAACGCCCTGCTCACCCCCAACGAGAAGCGTTCGGGATGTGCCTTGGTAGATATGGGAGCTGATACGACAACAGTAAGCGTTTACCTTAACAATATCTTACGCCACCTTTGTGTCATTCCTCTTGGCGGTTCTAATGTTACGAGTGACATAACAAGCCTTAAGGTTGAAGCAGAAGAGGCAGAAGAGTTGAAGAAGAAGTATGGCACAGCTTTTCGCTCCGATAGTGAGGACAAGACTGGGCAGAAGATTAGCTTAAGTTTCGACCGAACAGAAGACGAGGAGAAGTTGCAGGAGATTGTTGAGGCGCGTTACGAAGAGATAATAGCTAATGTATGGCATCATATCTCGGCTTACAAAGACAAGATGCTTTCCGGTATTATTTTGACGGGTGGTGCTGCACGTATTCCAGACCTTCCACAGGCTTTTGCAAGACAAACGGCTGGAGAACTTAATATCCGAATAGCAAAGGGTCTTCCGGAAAATGTTACTATCTCCTTTGGCGTGCAGGTTGGCGAGCCTGATCGTCTTTACACACTCTACTCTTTGTTGCTTGCAGGCAAGGAGAATTGTGTGGGCGAGCTTTCCAAGACTCCTGCTCAAGGCACACTCGACTTTGAAGAAGAACAGAAAGATGAGGTCGAAGTAGTTGCTGAGCAAGAAACACAAGAAACGCAGGAAAGTCCAGAGAAGCCAAAAGGCCCCTCAGCCTTCAGTCGTTTATGGAAGACGTTGGGCGATATGCTTTCCGATGAATCATAACACATTACCTTAAACAGATACAACTATGGAAGAAGAAAAGAACATACAGCCTTTTGGCGGCATTAACTTCAATGTGAAGAAGACCGAGAATCCTTGTATCATCAAGGTAGTGGGCGTAGGTGGTGGTGGCGGCAACGCCATAAACCATATGTATCGTGAAGGCATACATGAGGTAACCTACGTAGTATGTAATACAGATAAGAAAGCACTCAACGACTCTCCTGTCCCCAACCATTTGCAGCTTGGTAAGGATGGCCTGGGAGCAGGCAACAATCCTGCTGTCGGTCGGCAGCGTGCAGAGGAGAGTATCGACGATATCCGCGAGATGCTTAACGATGGAACTCGCATGGTCTTCATTACAGCAGGCATGGGTGGTGGCACAGGTACTGGCGCAGCTCCAGTTATTGCACAATGTGCTAAAGATGCGGGCATCTTGACCGTTGGCATTGTTACTATTCCCTTCAAGTTTGAGGGCAATAAAAAGATTAATCAAGCTCTTGACGGTGTCGAGGAAATTGCTAAACATGTAGATGCGCTGCTAGTCATCAACAACGAACGTTTGCGCGAGATATATACTGAACTGACCGTCATCAATGCTTTTGCGAAGGCAGACGACACCTTGAGCATTGCTGCTAAGAGCATCGCGGAAATCATCACGATGCATGGCACCATAAATCTTGATTTCCAGGATGTCACGACAGTTCTCAAGGATGGCGGCGTGGCTATTATGAGCACGGGCTATGGTGAAGGTGAGAATCGTGTCACGAAGGCTATTCAAGAGGCATTGAACAGTCCGCTTCTCAACAATAATGATATTTTCAACTCGAAGAAGGTGCTCCTCAACATCAACTTCTGCAGCGAGAACGAGACTGGCAATCTGATGATGGAGGAGATGAACGAAGTGAACGACTTTATGAGTCGCTTCCGCAAGGATGTTGAGACAAAGTGGGGTTTGGCTACCGATAGCTCGCTTGGCGACAAGGTGAAAATCACATTGCTCGCTACAGGTTTTGGCTTGCAGAATGTTCCTGGTGTTCGTAGTATCGTAGACCAGAAAGAACAAGAGAAGACCGCTGTTGATCAAGAGCGTGAAGACTACAACGAAGAACGTGCAGGCTTCTATTATGGCTCATCCACTGGTTCACCTGTTCGTCGTCGCCGTCACAACACTTATGTCTTTACAGACGAGGATCTTGACAATGACGATATCATTTCGATGGTTGATGCCCGTCCTGCATACAATCGAACGAAAGACGAAGTGAACAAGATAAAGGAGAAGAGTTGTCCCACTCAGGAAAACGATTCACCGACAATAGGTGTTGCCTTCGACCTGTAAAGGTTTAAGCCAATACCTCCCGCAGAACGGCAAGTGAGCGAAGGTCGCGGAATTCAGGCACATGCAACCGATAGTATAGGGTGAGCACATCCAACATTCGGTTGCGTTGCTTTCTTGTCAGGAGGAAACGATGCATGTTGCGCACGTTCATCCTTAGCAACTTAGGCATCATCGCCACTTCTTCGCCTTTGAGGAAGAAGTTGTGCGAAGGTTCTGTATCAGTGGCAATGCTGTCTTTCAAATCAAAGAAAGGCAGCTTGTTCTTTTTGTCAATGTTTGGCCAGAACCCCAAATAATAGGTTAGGCGTGTAAGGAAGGTGACGTGAAAATTGGCCAATCCCTCAGATGTAGTATCAAACCACTGGAAACTATATAGTATATAATGAAACAGGTTCTCGTTTTTCACCTCGTTTCGCAAAACATTATGCAGGAACTCGGACAGGAAGAGAGCAACTGTCTCCTTAATTGGGTCGTAAGGTAAGGATGTGTAGCAATGGGCAATATGGAGTTCCTGTATTTTGTGCAGCGAGGCAGAGGGACGAAACTCGAATACCAGTTCCACAATGTTTAGCGGTCGTAGAAGTGTGGCGTGTATGCTGTTTTTGCGTTGATGCCGACGGTCACGCACAAGAAATGACACACTGCCTCGCGATAATGTATAGATGTCTACAATGGCACTGTCATCGTTGTATCTGTTGTAATGCAGTACGATTCCTTGCGTTGTTTCAAGCATATTCACTTTTCTTCTTTCAGTATGTAAAGGTACAAAAAAACGAGCACTTTGTAGGCTTCGAATAGGAAAAATGCAAAGAAAGTAACATTTTTCTTTGAAATAATTTTGTCAGTCTCAGAAAATGTTATACCTTTGCACCCGCAATTGAGCCCTCGTACTCAAAAGCACTGGCAAAAAAGCCGAAGGTAAGGTCCCTTCGTCTATCGGTTAGGACGAGAGATTTTCATTCTCTAAAGAGGAGTTCGACTCTCCTAGGGACTACAAGAAAAAGTAATAAAATAAGATAGAAAAACAGATGGCTAATCACAAATCATCACTTAAGCGCATCCGTCAGGAGGAGAAGAGAAGACTCCACAATCGCTATTACGCTAAGACTATGCGTAATGCAGTGCGCAAGCTTCGTGCTACAACCGAGAAGGCTGCAGCAATTGAGATGTATCCCAGTGTTCAGAAGGCACTTGACAAACTCGCTAAGATTAACGTCATTCACGCTAATAAGGCTGCTAACCTGAAGTCTAAACTGGCAAAGTACATCCAGAAGCTCGGCTAAGAAGCCAAATCTCTTTTAGCTATAACGGAACAAAAAGGCAACTCATTTCGAGTTGCCTTTTTTGTTTATGCTTGTGTTGTGTGGGTTAAGCATCAATGTTTGCAAAGGTTGCATTCTTCTCAATGAATTCGCGACGAGGACCTACATCTTCGCCCATCAGCATTGAGAAGACGTAGTCGGCTTCTGCTGCATCGTCGATTGTGACTTGTTTTAGGCGACGCTGTTCTGGATCCATTGTGGTTTCCCAAAGTTGCTTGGGATTCATTTCACCAAGACCTTTGTAGCGTTGTGTATGCAGTTTTGTGTCGTCGGCATCACCCTCGCAATAGGTTTGGATGAAGCGAATTCGTGCATCTTCATCGTAACAGTATTCCTCGATCTTGCCGTAAGTGCAACGATAGAGTGGGGGAGTGGCGATGTAGAGCCTGCCATCCTTGATGAGTTGGGGCATGTAACGGAAGAAGAGGGTCATGAGCAATGTGTCGATATGCGAGCCATCGACGTCGGCATCGGTCATGATGATGGTTTTGTAGTAACGCAACTTGTCGTAGTTTGCTTCTTTGTAATCATCGGGATTGAGGCCGAACTTGACGCCCAAAGCCTGGATGATGTTGTTGACTTCCTCGTGTTCGAAGGCTTTGTTCCACATTACGCGTTCTACATTAAATATTTTACCGCGAATGGGAAGAATGGCCTGGAAGTGACGATTCCTGCCTTGCTTAGCTGAACCACCTGCCGAATCACCCTCGACGATAAACAGTTCAGCGTTTGCAGGATCCTTGTCTGAACAGTCGGCAAGTTTGCCAGGAAGTCCGCCACCACTCATTGGGCTCTTTCTCTGAACGTTTTCGCGAGCCTTTCTTGCTGCGACACGAGCCTGAGCAGCCAACAATACCTTGTCAACGATGAGCTTTGCCTCTCTGGGATGTTCCTCGAGATAGTTGGTAAGTGCTTCGCCTACAGCCTGTTGTACGGCACCAGCCACTTCGCTGTTTCCCAGCTTTGTTTTGGTCTGGCCCTCAAATTGAGGCTCTGCCACTTTGATGGAGATGACGGCTGTCAGGCCTTCGCGGAAGTCCTCGCCGCTAATCTCAACACTATTCTTGGCGAGTTTCTCCAGCTCTTTTTCGTGCTTTTCCTCAGCATATTTCTTGAGGACGCGAGTCAATGCCATACGGAAGCCCTGCAAGTGTGTGCCGCCTTCGATGGTGTTGATGTTGTTGACGTAAGAGTGGAGGTTCTCCGTGTAAGCCGTGTTATACATGATAG
The DNA here is from genome assembly GCA_902779315.1 of uncultured Bacteroidales bacterium. Lineage (GTDB taxonomy): Bacteria > Bacteroidota > Bacteroidia > Bacteroidales > Bacteroidaceae > Physcousia. The sequence continues at coordinate 23,936 of CACZBC010000025.1, forward strand.
CCACCTCGATGGGTGTGCCTTGCTTCTCTGTGTTGAGGTAGATGACGTCGTCGAAGAGGTGGGTACGACTGCTGTCGATGTAGCGGACGAAGTCCTTCAAACCACCTTCGCTATGGAACTTCTCAGTTTTTGTTTTGCCCTCTTCATCGGGTCGCAAGTCGGTCAGCGTGATGGTGATGCCTGCATTCAGGTAAGCCAATTCACGCATACGATTGGCGAGGATGTCATATTTATATGTAGTGGTTGTGAATATTGTCTTGTCGGGCCAGAACTGCTGACGTGTGCCTCGCAGTTCCGTTGTGCCGATAGTCTCGACTCCAGTCACGGGTTTGCCGATGGCGTATTCCTGTTGATAGATCTTGCCATCACGGTAAACCTGGCTGATCATCTTGGAAGAAAGGGCGTTCACACAACTGACACCCACACCATGCAGACCGCCGCTGACTTTGTAGCTGCCTTTGTCGAACTTACCGCCAGCATGCAGAACCGTCATGACCACCTCGAGGGCGCTCTTGTGTTCCTTTTCGTGCATGTCGACAGGGATGCCTCGACCGTTGTCCTGAACGGTGATGCTGTTGTCCTCGTTGATTGTCACTTCGATGTGTGTGCAATAGCCTGCCAGCGCTTCGTCGATAGAGTTGTCGACGGTTTCGTACACGAGATGGTGCAATCCCTTCTCGCTGATGTCGCCGATATACATGGCAGGACGCTTACGTACGGCTTCCAGTCCTTCCAGCACCTGAATATTCGAGGCGCTGTATTCCTGTTGTTTCTTTTCGATTTCTTCCATTGAATTATGTTGAGTTATGCTTTTATTTTCCGTGCAAAGGTACAACTTTTCTTTCACATTTGCAAGCAAATGGGGAAGAAAAACAAGCTTTTCCCAACCTTTTTCTGCCTTAAAGGCGAGAGTGGACTTGGTAATCTGAACTGCTTCGAAATCCTTGATGAATCCAGGTGCTTTCCCTTTCTCTCGAAAACGAGTAAAAACTTTTTACATCTTCGAACTTCGAGGCAGAAGTTTACACACTTGAGACAAGGTGAATTCTCACGGTGAAATGGGTGATTTTTATGCATTTCGTGTGGTTTTGGAGATGCTGAGGCATGGGATAGAAAACGTGAAGTTATTGGACATTTGCTGAGGGTTTTCATGGTGTGGCACTTTATGATCGAAATCTTATAGTGCCACGTTTGCAATCGTGACACTATACGTTTGCAATCGTAACGTGTTACGTTTGCCTTTTACACGTGCCACGTTTTCAATTTAGCTTGCCTGCGTTTTGTGTTTTTACGTATTATGGAATTTTTTTCGAAAAGATTAGTATGAAAAGTACTAATCTTACAGAAAATTGTGTATTTTTGTAGAGCGTAGTACGTAGAATGTCGAATTGCATGGGTATACTGAATAAAATAATAGATGTATTTAGGAAAAGGAGAGGACTTTCCCTTGTTATTGTGGCGGTTGTGCTGCTGGAATTGTTGTCAGCAGTTCAGTACTACTATACCCACCACTTGATGGAAGACGAGTTGGAGAAGTATGCTGGAATGGAGTTGACGACGAAAGCCATCATCACAAAGCGCCTTGTCGAGGATACAGAACACGCCTTGAAGAGCCACATTATGGAGATTAAGTACAATCTCTCCACTCCAGACTCTATGTTCAACATTTTGGCACAGATTGCCAAATACACTCCCAATCTGCGTGGTTGCGGCATTTCCTTCAATCCAGGCTACTATAAAGACAAAGACAGGCTGTTCGAACCCTATGCCTTGAGAACGGATACTGACATTGTCCGGCTGCAGGCAGCGTCTGACGGGTTTGATTACACGAAGGACGGCTTCTACAAAGACATTATGGAGAGGAAAGCCAACAGTTGGGTTGGACCGTACGACGATATCTACTTGGAAATGAGGCTCGTCAGCTATGCTGTGCCCATTTACGATTTCACGGGTGATACTGTGGCTGTGTTTGGCGTAGATATCGATACGCACAGCTTGGGCGATACGCTGAACTACCGACACATCTATCCCTCGTCTTTCGTTCTTCTCCTTACCGAAGAAGGTGAACCGATAGCCGGCCCGTCAGACCCCAGTTTAGATAAAGAAGTGAAGTATGTCACCTCTCTCATCAATGATAGCACCGTTGCTCGCCGTCTGAGCCATAAGGGACGAGGCAAAGTGATAGACTTCGACACAGACAAACGCGATGGTGCCGTCTTCTATGTCAATATGAGGGGTATACCACATTGGCAAATAGCCGTCGTTTGCTACGATGATGAAGTGTATGGCTCGCTCCTGAAACTGAGGTATCGTCTCCTATTGCTTTCGTTGTTGGCGTTTGGCATTCTGCTCTATCTGGTCCGTCGTTTTGCTAAAGACGAGCAGAAGTTGAGAAACCAAACATTGGAGCAGGAACGTTTGGCAGGCGAACTTCGTATTGCAAACAACATACAGCAAACCCTTTTGCCAGAGGAAGAGTCGTCGTTGAACAGCCTCGATGACGTTCGAGTAGAGGGCCGACTGATACCTGCAAAGGCTGTCGGAGGCGATCTCTACAATGCCTTCGTCCGTGATGGAAAGGTGTTCTTCTGTATTGGCGATGTTAGCGGCAAAGGCATTCCTTCGGCTCTCATCATGGCTATCATTCAAGCACTCTTCCGCAATATTGCTTCTCGCGAAGACAATCCTGCCCACATCATGAAGCGCCTTAACGAGACGGCCTGTCGTAACAACAAAGCCAACATCTTTGTCACGCTATTCATAGGCGTTCTCGACTTGCCGACGGGCCATCTCCGCTATTGTAATGCAGGACATGAAAAGCCCATACTCGTCGATCAATGTTCTTTGTTGGAGACAAAGCCAAACCTTCCTATCGGACTTTTCGACGACTTTGACTACGTCATGCAGAAGTTGGTATTGAAGCCTGGTTCGACTCTCTTCTTCTATACTGACGGACTTACAGAAGCGCGTAACGAGAAAGGCAAGTTGCTCGGACGGGAAAAGCTGATGCAAATGATTTCGGAATGTGGCACGAAAGAACCCAAGCAACTGGTCGAAGCAATCATCAACCAATGGCATCAGTTCATCGGCTCAACAGAGCAAAGCGACGACCTGACCTTGCTTGCGCTACGCTATACACCATCGCAGGAGGAAAACATTCTGGGTGAAAGCATTACGCTGGAGAATGACGTGAAGGAAGTCGAAGCCCTCGGCTCCTTCGTAAAGCAAGTGACAGAGCACTTGTCGCTCGACAAATCAATGGCAAACAAGTTGCGTCTTGCCGTAGAGGAAGCCGTAGTAAACGTCATGGAATATGCCTATCCGAAAGGAACAAAAGGCGATGTGAACATACGGGCCGCCTCGGATGGCCATAAGCTGGAATTCATCATTACCGACTCTGGCACTCCCTTCAATCCGACAGAAGTCACAGCTGCAGACACGACACTTTCTGCAGAGGAACGACCCGTAGGAGGTCTCGGCATATTGCTTGTCCGCGAGCTCATGGACTCTATCAATTACGAACGTATCGACGGCAAAAACGTCTTGACAATAAGCAAAATAATTAAAAAGGAATAAAGATATGAAAACAAACATTGAACAACTGGAGGACAAAATCCTCGTGGTACTCGAAGGTGAACTCGACACAGCAGCTGCTGCCGAAGTGGAAAAGACTTTGCAACCACTCTATGCTACAAACGGCAAGGATGTCATCATCGATTGCGAAGGCTTGGACTACATCGCATCAAGCGGTTTGCGTATCCTCATCAGCATCCTGAAAGGGGCAAAAGCAGGTGGCAGTAAGGTTGTCTTGAAGAACATGAACGAGGACATCAAGAGCGTCTTCAAGCTGACAGGTTTCATCAACATTTTCGATGTGGAATAATGAGAAAAGGAGTTATTCTGCTGCTTTTGCTTGTAGCGACAAGTGCTTTTGCTCAAGAGGAAGCGGATAAAGGTAAGAACCAGCTCGACATAGACTTGAATATGTTGGGTCGTGGCGAGATGCGATTCGGTGGTTTCACTGAAGGCGCTGAGGAGAATCGTGCCCAGTTCCTTTTGGAGAGAACACGTCTGTCGATAGGTTACAAGCGCCCCTACATCGAGGCAAAGGTGACTGCCCAGCATAGTGGAGTTTGGGGACAAGGCAACAAGGGCAGCTTCAATCTCTATGAAGCATGGGCAAAGCTGACTGCAAAGAACGGCCTCTTTGCCAAGATGGGACGACAAGTGCTTTCCTACGACGACGAACGCATCATTGGTGCCAACGATTGGGCGATGGCAGCGAACTCGCACGACGTCTTGAAGTTCGGCTATGAAGGCTTCGGACACAAAGTTCATGCGATATTCGGCTTCAACCAGAATGCAGAGAACATCAGTGGTGGCACGCTGTATACGGGTGACTCGTACAAGCTCATGCACACCTTATGGTACCATTACGACGTTCCAAAGATACCGATTGGCGCTTCTCTTCTGTTCATGAACATTGGCATGCAGGGCGACGAACACAATTATGACGATTATTCGGAACCTTGCAACAGATACCAGCAACTGGTAGGTGGATACCTTTCCTACAAGCCAAAGAAATTGGCAGTGGAGGCTTCGTATTATCACCAGTTAGGCCGTACCGAGGAAAATAGCAAGATAGATGCCTGGATGGCAAGTATCAAGGCACAATATCAAATCTCCCCCAAAGTGGGAGTTGTATCAGGTTACGATTATCTGAGTGGTGACGATTACTTCGTCGTTCGCAAACATGGGGGGATAGGCCTCGTCCAACATAAAGTCTTCAAATTCTTCAACCCCGTATATGGCTCTCACCATAAGTTCTACGGCTTGATGGACTTCTTCTATGTGCAGGCCTTTAGCGACACGTTCTCGCCAGGTTTGCAGAACCTTTATGCAGGAGCGTCCTACAGCCCCATCAAAGGATTGAACCTGAGCGCGACATACCACTATTTGGCAACGGCAACATCGCTGAAGGGCTTGAACAAGACTTTGGGACACGATATCGACTTCGAAGCGTCCTATCAGATACTGAAGGATGCTCGAGTTTCACTCGGCTTCTCGTATATGGCAGGCACGGATACGATGGAACAATTAAAGCGAACCGAGGGCAACGACGACCTGAAGTGGGCCTGGTTCACACTCATCGTTTCGCCTCGCATCATATCAAAGAAATGGTAGAGGCATGGAATGATTCCAAACGTAACACGTGACGTTTGCCGATGACACACGTGACGTTTGCCAACGACACACGTGATGATCGCCAACGACACACGCCTAATTTTCCAGCCATGATAATCAACGACTTGGATAATTGATTTAATAACGCAAAAAAAACATACATCATGATGGCACCTTTAAGCAAGACGCAATACGGCATCTATGTAGAATGCGTCAATCATAGTGGCGAGATTTGCTACAATCTGCCTTATCTCCACACGCTCGACCCGACGCTCGATGCAGACAGGCTCTGCAGGGCAATAGAGACGACGGTGAAGGCGCACCCCACGCTCTTCACCCGCATCACCCTCAACGACGAGGGCGAGCCCATGCAGACCATCGCAGATGAGTCATTCTCCGTCGCCGTAGAGGACATCGACGACATCGAGGCCGTGAAGCCCTCGCTCGTCAAGCCCTTCGACATCTACGCCGACCGACTCTTCCGCATCCGCCTCCTGCGCGACGCACACCACCTCTATCTCTACACCGAGTACCACCATATCATCGTCGACGGCACATCAACACAACTGATGCTAAGCGACATAGAAAAGGCTTACAAGGGGCTTGAGTTGGAAAAGGAAGGCATGACACAGGCTGAAGCGGCTGAAGCGGAAGCCGCCGAACGACAGACTCCGGCATTCGACGAAGCGAAAGCATGGTTTGCCCAGCACTTCGATTGCGGTGACACCTACTCGCCGCTCATACCGGATGTGGACACAGGTCAGACCGTCACTCCACAGCTGGACACCGAGGTTCATCTCCTGCGTGCACTTGGCACAAGCATGGAGCGCATCGACGCCTTCTGCCAGGCAAACGGCATCTTCAAGAGCACCTTGTTCACATCGGCTTTCGCATTCCTGCTTGCAAAGTACAACAACGAACAGGAATCCCTTTTCACTAACATCTACAGCGGCAGGCAGAACAAACTTTTGAAGCATACCGTCGGCATGTTCGTCAAGACGCTGCCCTCCTATGCTAAGTTCACAAGCGACACCTCGGTGCTCGACTTCCTCAAGGCAGGGCAGGAGCAGATGACAGGTTGCCGTCAGCATGAGGCATACGCATACAGCGACCTTGTGACCGACTTCGGCCTGCAGTCGGCAGCGGCATTCGCCTGGCATGGAGAGATATTCAACAATCCGACCTTCGACGGCAAGCCGATGTCCACACTCCTCCTTGTGAACAACACTCGCGATGTGCCCATCTACATTAAGACATACTTGAGCAACGGGCAATGTTGCATTGAGGCGGAATACAACTCCCTGCAGTATACTGAGGCATTCGTAGGGCAACTCTTGGAGAGCTATGAGGTCGTGATGGAAGGCTTCCTTGCCAAGGAATATCTGCGCGACATATCCCTTGTCGATGCGGAGCAGGCGAAGTTGCTCGACAGCTTCAACGAAACGGACGAATCGTACGACGACAGTCAAACGATTGTCTCGCTGTTCCAGTATCAAGCACAAAGCGTGCCTGACAAGATTGCCGTGACGTTCCGCGAGAATCGATACACCTATAGAGAGGTGGACGAACTCAGTGACCGCATTGCAGGCTATATTGCCGGCAAGGGTTTGGGCTTGGAAGATGTTGTTGCGATACTGATTCCTCGATGCGAATGGATGGCGATAGCATCTCTAGGCGTACTGAAAGCAGGCTGTGCATTCCAGCCGCTTGACCCAAGTTACCCGAAGGAACGGCTGAACTTCATGGTGCAGGACACCAAGGCGCGCTTGCTGATTGCCGACGAGTCCCTGCTGCCAATAATGGACGAATACAAGGGCGATGTGCTGCTGACCAAGGACCTCAAAGACCTTAAGGAACCCAAGGATCTTAAAGTCACCCCGAAGCCTGAAAGCCTCTTTACCTTAATATATACTAGCGGCTCAACCGGCGTGCCCAAGGGAGGTATGTCTGAGCATCGCAATTGGGTAGCGTTCTGCCACATGCATCAACTTACCAATAACATCAATGCTCAGAGTCGTGTGGCAGCTTATGCCAGCTTTGGCTTCGACGCCTCACCCATGGAAATCTTCTCCGCGCTAACTATTGGAGCAGAACTCTACATCATACCAGAGGAGTTGCGACTCGACCTGATTGCCCTGAGCGATTATTTCGAGGCAAATGGCATCACCCACACGTTCATGACGACACAAGTGGCCTACCAGTTTGCCACCAGCATAGAGAACCACTCGCTGCAGGTGCTGATGACAGGTGGCGAGAAACTGCCTTCCCTGACACCGCCCACGACATTCAGCCTCACCAATGGCTATGGTCCGTCGGAAACGATATGTTATGTCACCAACTATTGGGTGAAGGAGCAGAAGAAGAACATTCCTATTGGAAAAGCTGTCCAGAACTGCAAACTCTATATCGTGGACAAGGAAGGTTTCCGCTTGCCTGCAGGAGCCTGCGGCGAGCTGTGGGTAGCAGGCCCGCAAGTGACGCGTGGCTATCTGAACCGTCCCGAGAAGACTGCCGAGGTGTATGTCAGCAACCCGTTTACTGATGAGCCTAAGTACAACCGCGTCTATAAAACAGGCGACATCGTGCGCTACTTGCCCGATGGCAACATCGAGTTCGTTGGCAGAAGAGACGGGCAAGTGAAGATTCGCGGCTTCCGTATCGAACTGAAGGAAGTCGAGTCCATCATCCGCGAGTTCCCCGGCATCAAGGATGCTACGGTGCAGGCCTTCGACATGGAAGGCGAAGGAACCGGCAAGTACATTGCTGCATACATCGTCAGCGACGAGAAGATAGACATCGAAGCACTCAACAATTTCATCCTTGAAGAGAAGCCGCCATACATGGTGCCTGCTGTCACGATGCAGATCGATGCCATACCTCTCAACCAGAACCAGAAGGTCAACAAGCGTGCTCTGCCTAAACCAGAGAAGAAGGTTGAGGCTGTTGAGGCAGTCAATGCGCCGATGAATGTGCTCGAGCAAGAGTTGTTCGATATGATTGCAGGCATCGTGAACAACAAAGACTTTGGTATCACGACAATCCTTGGTTATGCCGGACTCACTTCCATCTCGGCTATCAGGCTTGCGGTGCTCATCAACAAGCGCTACGACGTGGCGCTCGATGCCAAATCACTCGTCAAGACAGGTACGCTGCAAAGCATCGAGAATGAAATCCTGAAGAGCCTGATGCAGCCAGGAGCAACCCATTCAACTTCTTCGACACAGGAAGCCCAGCCTGTTCAAGAACTCCATAAGGTTCCGCTTTCCTATGCCCAGACAGGCGTTTATGTGGATTGCATGAAGAACCCCACTTCGACTATCTACAATATACCACTGAAGATAGCGTTCCCTCTCACGACCGACGTGCAGGCTCTTGCCGCAGCTCTGAGGACCTTTGTGAAGGCTCATCCGGAGCTGAGCATACACTTCGAGACAGAAAACACCGAGATTACTCAGGTGCAGGACCTCGAGCAGACCATCGACATCCCATTGACTGAGATGAGTGAGGACGAGTTGTCGAACTATAAACTCGAGTTCGTGAAGCCTTTCAACCTGAATAAGGGACCCTTGTACAGGCTGGAGATTGTGAAGACATCGCAGAAGGTCTATCTGCTCACCGACTTCCATCATCTCGTGTTTGACGGCGGTTCTTACGACATCTTCCTCCATCAGTTGTGTGACTTGATGAATGGTGGCGAGATAGAACCCGAGGTTATGAGCTATGCGGCCTTCGTCGTGGCAGAGAAGGAGGCAGAGAAAGGTGCTGACTATGCCGCTGCACGCGACTACTTCCAGAGTCGCTTGGGGGCAGTCGAAGGACCGACTGAGATTCCATCTGACTTGACGAATCCGCATGACCAGGGCGTCATCGGAGTGGCCTCTTCTGCCATCGACATGGATGCCGTCAGCGACTTCTGCCGCAAGCATCAGGTCACGCCGGCTCACCTCACATTGGCTGCCGTGTTCTATGCCCTGTCGCGCTTCTCCAACAACGAGCGCCTGTGCATCACCACAATCAGCGGCGGTCGCAGCAACCTAAGCATTCAAGGCACGATAGGCATGTTCGTCAACACGCTTGCACTCAGCGCCAATATCGGTTCGCAAAGCGTAATGGAGTTCATACGGGAGACGAGCGAGGACTTCGACACGACGCTCACTCACGAGAACTATCCTTTTGCTCAGATAGCATCGGACTACGACCTGACTGCCGAAATCATGTTCGCCTATCAGCTTGGGCTGTTTACTGACTACAAGTGTCAGGGCACATCGCTTGAGATGGAGAACCTCGAGCTGAATGTGCC
>CACZBC010000026.1 GCA_902779315.1 uncultured Bacteroidales bacterium
ACAGAATTTTTCAGAGCTACCCTATAAAGATAAGAAAAATGTTCTGCTCCAAAATTAGTGCTTATTTCACTGGGAAAGGGCACAGGCACAATCCACTTGGAATTTGGACATACTTCCTCTTTTGAAAAGTAGGAGAGAATCTGCACACATATAGTACACTGCAAAGAAATACTTTAGGAAACAATAGCATTTTCGATTAGCTATTGAAGGAAGAAAAGGTTCAGTTAAATGGAGTTCAATGAAGGGTGTGAGTGGTGGAACAGCGTTTTTTATTTCGTTCGCAACAATTTCTTTTAGAATCTTTTAAAGCATCAGAGTTTTCAGCATCTCTCTGCTATTCTCGATGAGGGCAAAAACTTCCTCCTTAGTTTCGGCTCGAAGCATGGCGATACGGGTCTCGCGATAGTTGGGGATGCCTTTGAAGAGAGGCGTCGCAGCAAGATGACGGCGGACATGGCGGATGCCGCAAAGTTCGAGGTTTTTGCCGTGAGTGATGTTCTGCGGGTTTTGCGAAGCGCAATCAATGCTGATGAGGACTTGCTGCTTCAGGATGTCAACCTTTTCATCGAGCGAGAGAGGCTGGTCGGGGTGGGTGATTTCGTGGAATATCCAGGGCCTTCCGAAAGTGGCTCTGCCTATCATCACAGCATCAACTCCGTAACGTTCGAATGCCAGTTGAGCCTCTTCGGCTGAGGTGATGTCGCCGTTTCCTATGATGGGAATGTGCATACGAGGATTTGCTTTTACCAAGCCGATGTTCGTCCAATCCGCTTCTCCCGTATACATCTGCGCTCTGGTTCTGCCATGAATGGTCAATGCCTTGATGCCACAATCCTGGAGTCGCTCGGCAAGGTCAACGATGAAAGGTGTTCCGTCAGGCAAAAGGAGGTGCTTCTCGTCCCACGCAAGGCGGGTCTTAACCGTAACAGGGGTGTTTGGAACTGCTCCCACGACAGCCTTTGTGATGTCGAGGATGCCTGGAACATTCTGCAACATGCCTGCTCCAGCGCCTTTGCCAGCAACCTTCTTGACTGGACAACCAAAGTTGATGTCGAGTACGTCAGGATGTGCCTGATCCACCACGATGCGGGCCGCCTCGCGCATTGCCTCGACGTCTTTGCCGTAGATCTGTATGGCGACAGGTCGCTCCTCTGGGCAAATCTGCAGTTTCAGCAGGCTCTTGTTCACCATTCGGATGAGGGCGTCGCTCGACACGAACTCCGAATAGACCATTGCAGCCCCCATTTGTCGACAAAGCAAGCGAAAGCCGATGTCTGTGACGTCCTCCATCGGAGCCAGCAAAACAGGGCGATTGCCAAGGTCGATATTGCCTATCTTCATAGGGTTGCTTCAGGCGTTTTGTCCTTTTACCTTGTAGGCCAAAGCGTACATCTTCATCTGTTTGAGCATTGCACCAAGTCCGTTGCTACGAGTAGGCGAGAGGTGTTCGCGAAGACCAATGCGCTCAATGAAATACAAGTCTGCATCGAGTATCTCTTGAGGTGTGTGATCGGAGAGAACTCGAACCAGGAGAGCGACGATTCCTTTGACAATTAGGGCATCACTTTCTGCGCGAAAATGCACCATTCCATCGATTAAATCGGCTTGCAACCACACCCGACTTTGGCAACCGTCAATGAGGTTCTGCTCCGTCTTGTATTGCTGGTATCGGTCCATCCAATCGTCGAAGTCGCTGAATTCGGCGATGATTTCGTCTTGTATCTCGTTAATGCTCATTGTAAATCAACTGTGTTAAGGTTTGTCCGACAGCTTCGAGAACGTTGGGATCGATGTTGTCTGGCGTGTCTTTCAGCGTGTGCCAAGTGGGGCCGAAACTGCTTGGACCATCATTGTAGTGAGGGATGATGTCGATGCAAGGAATGCCGGCATCGTTCACGTTAATGTGGTCATCAGTGACGTATCCACCGTCTTTGAGTGGGAAGAACTGTCTGTAACCAAGTTGTCCGGCTAGTTGCCAGACGCGATTGACGATGGGGTCGGCCAACTGTCGGCTGATGCCTTCGCGCAAGAAGGTTGCCCCCAAGCCTCCCACCATGTCGAGAAGAACGCCGAAGCGGGCTTTGTAACCATCTGCCCTGGCTCGTTCTGCCCAGAATTTTGACCCGAGACACCAAGTGTCGGACGAGCCGATGCGGTCTTCTTCCCATTGTGGTGTGCCCAAATCTTCCGCGTCAAAACAGATCATGTCGATGCCGACCTGGACTGGTTTCTCTTGCAGAAGCCGGCAGATTTCCAGCATCACTGCAACACCGCTAGCTCCATCGTTGGCAGCAAGAATAGGCGTGCGATGGTTCTTCTCGTCAGGGTCGTTGTCTGCCCAAGGTCGGCTGTCCCAATGACTGCAAAGCAGAATTCGGTCGGAATTGCCTGGATTGATGTGTGCTATGATGTTTCGAGCAGGCTTTTTTGTGCCGTCCCAAATGGTGACGTCGGCAAACTGTTCCTCAACTTCGGCACCCAGTTCTTTGAAACGTCCCACTAGATAATCGCCGCAACGACGTGCTGCGTCGCTACCCGTTACGCGTGGTCCAAACGCACATTGCTCTTTTATATGGAAGAAAGCATTATCGGCATTGAATCGCGGACAAGGCGACAACGCGATGGTATCTGCAATGGAAGAGCCTTTCCGAGTCTTTCCATCGCAAGAGACAAAGAGGAGTGTGATGATGAAGAGGAGCCAAAAGGATGTCTTTTTCATTGTCTAATGATTATTGTCGATTAGCCTGAGGAAGTTCCCACCCATGATGAGGCGGATGTCTTGCTCTGAGAATTGTCGACGAAGGAGGTGGCGAGTGAAGTTGATTATCTCGGAAGCATCGGCCAAACCAGGCACTCCTCCGTCTCCGTCGAAGTCCGTCCCGAGGCCGACATGCTCTACGCCCATTATCTTGGCGGCATGGCAAAGATGCTCGACGGCGTCGATGATGGTGGCTTGTCCGTCTGTACGAAGGAAACCTTGATATACTGTGGTTTGTGCCACACCATCGGCTTTTGCCAAAGCTCGCATCTGATCGTCTGTGAGATTGCGTGGATGATCGCAAAGAGCCCTTGCAGAACTGTGGCTGCATACGATGGGAACTTTGCTGAGTTCGAGTGCGTCGTAGAAACTTTTCTCTGAGGCATGACTCAAATCCACAAGGATGCCAAGCCGGTTCATCTGTTGCACAACCTCTCGGCCGAAGTCGCTCAAGCCGCCATGTTCTTCGTTGCCTCGAGCAGAGTCGCAGATGTCGTTGTCTCCGTTGTGACAAAGCGTCATATAGACTATGCCGCGATGTTTGAATTGTTCAAGCTGCCCAATGTCTTTTCCTATGGCATAACCGTTCTCGATACCCCTGAGAATAGCCTTCTTGCCTTGTGCTTTGAGGCGAAGGATGTCGCTCGAAGACTCTGCGAAACCAACGCGATCGCTGTTTGCCTGGACTATCTCGTCGATTTGTGTGAGCAGCCGGTTTGCCTTTGCCGTAGCGGCTTTGTAGGCTTCTTCGTTGCGTTCTCCTTGAGGAAGATAAGCCACCATGATTGAAGCATCAAGGCGACCTTCAGTCATCTTGGGAAGGTTGACGAGCACTTTGTCAGAGCGAGTTCCGAACATGGTAATGTTCTCTTTACTGTTTTCGGTAAAGAACATTGGTGTGTCGCAATGGCTGTCTAATATAATAGATGTGTCGTGAATGTGTTTTGCTTGGGCAAAAGTCCTCGCTTCACTCACCAACCAACGGAAGACGGACATCATGGATTCGTCGTGATTCAGGATGAAACACTCGGGATGCCATTGGATGCCAAGCAATGCCTTGTGCTCGCTCGACTCGACAGCCTCGATGATTCCGTCAGGACTCAACGCCGAAACCTTGAGATGGGGTCCTGGATCGCTTACCGCCTGATGGTGGAAAGAGTTGACAGGCAAGGTCTGTTTGTTGCCGAAAATGCTTTGGAGCATGCTCCCTTCCTCGATGTTGACTGTGTGCGAAACATTGTGTCGAGGCATATCCTGCGAGTGTTTGATCTTCGCGCCTTCGCCTTGGACGTAAATATCCTGGAAGACTTTGCCGTCGAGGGCTGCCGCCATAACCTGAATGCCTCGGCAGATGCCCAGCATGGGTATTTGACGATGGAAGGCTTCGCGAGCGAGGAAGAGTTCGGCCTCGTCTCTTTTGGGGCAGACACTATGGAGTTGTGGCAGGGGTTCTTCGCCCAAGAGGAGCGGGTTGATGTCGCCACCTCCGGAAAAGAGGATGCCGTCCAAGGTTTCGAGGAGGGTGACGAGTGCCTCTTTGTCGTTGTGAGGCGGGATGGCTACAGGTGTTCCTCCTGCTTTGACGACAGAGAGGTAGTAGCCTTCAGCCAGCTCGCAGCCTTTCTCTCCGAAGTTGCCTGTAATGCCGATGAGTGGGTGTTGGCGTATCATGACTCTTCAGGAACAATGGGTTTCGTTTCTGCATGTTGGGCTCCGATGGGCACTTCTTTGCGGAAGCTCTGCTTGAGGGAGATGAGGGTTTCTGTGGAAACCACTCCGTCAATTTCCTGCAAGCGGTCGTTCAGCAGGGTCATAAGGTGTGCGTTATCGCGAGCAAAGAGTTTGATGAGCATTGTGTAGGGGCCAGTCGTGAAGTGACATTCCACGATTTCGGGTATCTTCTTGAACTCCTCCACTACGCTCTTGTACATGGATGCCTTTTGAAGGGTGATGCCGATGTAGGTGCAAGTGTTGTACCCCAAGCAGAATGGGTTGACATGATAGCCGGAACCGATGACGACGCCACCGTCGATGAGGCGTTGGACGCGCTGGTGTACGGCTGCTCGGCTCACGCCACATATTTCTGCAACCTCCTTGAAAGGAATGCGTGCATTACAGGAGATCAACTCAAGAATCTGTTTGTCTAATTCGTCTACTTTAAGCATGATGTTTTTGTTTATTGGTTGTTATTTTGATAGCAAAAGTAGCAATTATTTTTCAAAATGCAATGAGAAATGCCCGGAAAAAGCAGAAAACGGCATGTTTTTCTTACATTTTGACATCGAGAGCCGTTGGAAAGGCGGAGACTTGGCACTTCGAGAGCGCCTTTGTCCGACAGGTGGGAATGAAACGTCGCCAGTGACGTTTGCAATCATCTAGTGTGACGTTCGCGATTAACTAGTGTGATGTTTGCAATTTACTAGTGTGACGTTTGCGATTAACTAGTGTGACGTTTGCAATTTACTAGTGTGACGTTTACGATTTAACTACGCCACATTTTCTGGGCTCCCGTTTCAGTCCTTGATGTTCCTGGGGTGATGCTCCAGAATCTCCTGTCGGAGGTGGCTCTTGTCGATGTGCATATAGATCTCGGTTGTGCCGATATCTTCGTGTCCGAGCATGGCTTGGATGGCTCGCAGATTGGCCCCTCCCTCCAAGAGCTGCGTGGCAAAACTGTGGCGGAAGGTGTGTGGGCTGATGTTCTTCTTGATTCCCGCTTTCTCGGCATACTCTTTAATATATACGAAGAGCGATATCCTGCTGAGGTGTTTGCCTCGCCGAAGCGAGATGAAGACGTAGTCGTCCTCGCCAGGCTTTACTGCGACGCCTTGTCGGACAACGAACCATTGCCGCAACTTCTGGATGGCATTCTCGCCGATGGGAACCAGTCTTTCCTTCCTTCCCTTGCCATGAACTCGGATGTATCCCTCTTCGAGATAGAGCTCGCTCAACTTCAAGTTCACCAACTCGCTGATTCTGAGGCCACAACTGAACAGGACTTCTATGATGGCGAGGTCGCGGATGCCTTCAGGTTTGCTCAGGTCTATCGCGGCTTCTATCGCGTCAATTTCAGGCAGACTCAGCACTTCAGGCAGGTGTTTGCCTATTTTCGGACTCTCGAGCAACTCTGTGGGGTCGGTCTCAATCTCTTTCTCGATAGTCAGGAAACGGTAGAACGAACGGACTCCGCTCAGGATTCGAGCTACGGATCGAGGTCCCACGCCAAGTTCCTGCAGCGTCTTCGCGAACTTGTCCAACTGCTCGAGTGTGACCTTGCGGAAGTCGATGCCCTCGTCCGTATAGTAGTTGAGGAGCTTCTGGAGGTCCTTGAGATAGGCGTCGAGGGTGTTCGCAGTGTACGAACGCTCAAGCCGCAGATATTGGAAGTAACGGCGAATAATGGCGTTGCCAATCGTGCCAGTATTTGTTAATTCGTAATGCAAAATCTCTTTCTTAACGTATTTTTTATGCAATGTTCTTGCAAGATAACGGGATTTATTATTATCTTTGTAGCAACAACTAAAGCTTTTCGACTACAAAAATACAACTTTATTATGAGAATTCAAATTATAAACGGCCCAAATCTTAATCTTTTGGGCATTCGCGAGCCTGAAATCTATGGCAAACGCGCTTGGGAAGACTACCTGAAGGAACTGCGTGCACGATTCCCCAAGGTACGCATCGATTACTTCCAGAGCAACCTGGAAGGCGAAATCATCAACATGATCCACGAGGTCGGCTTCGACCGTGACGGCATCGTACTTAATGCAGGAGCATACACTCACACCAGCATCGCCATCCTCGATGCCCTGAGAAGTGTGAGCACGCCCACAGTCGAAGTGCACATCAGCAACGTCTATCAGCGCGAGGAATTCCGCCGTCGCAGCATCATCAGCCCAGGTTGCGTAGGCTTCGTAGGCGGCTTCGGACTCGACAGCTACCGCCTTGCCATCGAGGCATTGATAGACAACGCAGATCGCGACAAAGCAGAGTAAATGACCCTCGACGAGTATATCCTTCAGCACATCGATGCCGAAGGAGATTATCTGCATGCCCTTTGGCGTGACACACAGCTGCGTCTTTCTTACGGACAGATGGCGAGTGGTCATCTGCAAGGACGCCTTTTGAAGATGCTCGTCGAGATGGTGAAGCCGTTGAAAGTGCTCGAGTTGGGTACTTTCAGCGGCTATGCCACTTTATGTATGGCAGAGGGTTTGGGCGAGAAGGCAGAGATACATACCTTCGAAGTGTTCGACGAGAACGAGGATTTCCTCAGAAAATGGTTCGAGGGAAGTGCCTGTCGGGACAAGATCCACCTTCACATCGGCGATGCTCTGCAGCTTGTCCCACAGATGCAGGAGCGTTGGGACTTCGCCTTTATTGATGCCGACAAGCGCGAATATGTGGCTTACTACGAGATGCTACTGCCCTTGATGAATCCTGGAGGCTTTATCATTGCCGACAATACCCTGTGGTATGGGCATGTTTTGGAACATCCAAAAGATAGCGACATGCAGACGAAAGGCGTTCAGGCCTTCAATGATTTGGTCGCCAAGGACAGTCGCGTCGAGAAAGTCATACTGCCTCTTCGCGACGGACTCACTATCATTCGAGTGAAGTAGGAGGGTCTACTTTCTGCACTTTCTCAACCTTGACTGGAGGTCCTCCATAGAGAACTCTCACTCTGTCAATGGGTTGTTTCTTGTCGACGATTCCTGGAGGAGGTCCGTAAAGCTCCACCGTTCCGTCTCCTTTCTGAATTTTCTTGGCTGTCTTGCATGCTGCGAAGCCCAACAAGGTGATGAGCGAGCCCAGCATTAACCGCCAGAATGAACGAATTTTCCTAGCCATCTTTTTATTTTCTACATTTCTTGTTTTCTAATTCTCCATTTTCTTCATGTGGCAGAGCAACAGTTTGCCTTCATCGTCCCTGAGGTGCATGCCGCCTCCTTCGCAGTAGCGCCAGTATTTGCAGTCTTCGCAATCGTCCGTTTTCATCCATTTGTGATTGCGATGGGGCTGGAAACGATGCTCCCAAACATCCATGAAGTCGTCTTCGTAGATGTTTCCCTGCCTGTAATTCGACCTGATGCTTGTGCAAGCGCTGATGCCTCCATCGACGAGGACGGAAGCCACTGTGATGCCTGCCACACAGCGAAACATCCAGTCGCGAACTTCTCCTTCGTAGGGCCCGAGGAAGCCTTCGCAGCCGTAGGAAGCGTGAATCCGGCCTTCCTCTCGTGTCTCGCGAATGAAGTCGAGCAGCCCCCGGAGTTGTTCTCCCGTGAGTTGCAGGTCTTTGTCCTGAGCCCCTCTGCCAACAGGAAAGATGGTGGCGAGTCGCCAATCCGTGACGCCTTTGCCGATGAGGAATTCTTTGAGCTGAGGCAGGGTGTCGTAGTTGTGTTGGTGTACGCAGGTCATCACGTCGTAGACGAGTGACGGATCGCGCACTATCATGTCGATTGCCTGGCTGGCCATGCGGAAACAACCGGGGTTTCGACGCAGCCAGGTATGTTGTTCCTCCAGTCCGTCCAGGCTGATTGTAATGGAGCAGAGGCCTGCATCCTTCAGTTTGAAGAGCATTTCTGGCGTGAGATAGAGTCCGTTTGTCACCATTCCCCAGGGGAAACCTCGAGTGGAAATGCCTTTCGCACACTCCACAACGTCCTCTCTTACAAGGGGTTCGCCTCCGCCAAGGATGACGAAGACCTTGCCTGGGTCTCGTTTCGCAGCGACATTGTCCAGCACCCTGAAGAAGTCTTCTTTGGGCATATCGGGCACAGAGGAAGCTTGTCGGCAATCGCTTCCACAGTGGCGGCAATGGATGTTGCAGCGAACGGTACTCTCCCAGAAGAGTTGTCTGAGGGGATGTTCCTGCTTGAGGCTATTGTTCAGGAGTCTGGAGGCCTCGAGCGCCAAAGTCCGTCTTATGCCCAACTTCTTGCTTTTCATGTCGCAAATATACGAATAAAATGATTATGTGGTTGCATGCGTTAAGTTTTTTTTATGTATTTTTCGTTTCACGACTACAGAGACGATGGCAATCGTATAGTGTGACGTTTGCGATTTACTAGTGTGACGTTTGTGATTTACTAGTGTGACGTTTGCGATTTACTAGTGTGATGTTTGCGTTTTACTAGTGCCACGTTTTGAAACGAAAAAGGAGCAGCGCCCCGAGGGATGCTGCTCCGTTGTCTTGGATGCTATGCTGCGTTAAGAAACTTCGATAGCCTTGCTGATTTTTTTCTCTTCCTTCACCATCTTAGGCATTGTGACGGTCAGGATGCCGTCCTCAACCTTAGCGGAGATCTTGTCGCGCTCAACATCATCTGGCAGCGTGTAGTTCTGTTCGTAGTTCGAGTACGAGAACTCGCGCCTCAAGTAGTGATGCTTCTTGTCCTCGTGCTTGTGTTCGCACTTGTTCTCAATGGCGATGGCCAGGTTGCCGTCCTCGTTGATGTTCACACGGCAGTACTCCTTCTTGATGCCAGGAGCTGCGAGCTCCATCGTGTAAGCCTCTTCACTCTCTTTCACGTTGACTGCCGGAGCTGTACTGCCAGTTCGAGGCATAAGATCTGTGTTCAGGAAATCTTCAAACAACGTTGGCATCCAATTGTTTCTAAACATTACTGGTAACATAATCATACCTCCTAATTATATTTTTGGTTAAACATTTCACCTAAACATAAACAAGAGGTGTGCCAACCAGAAATGTGACCAGAATGCGGACAAACGGCGACAAAAAGTCATGTCAAATTGACAAAGCCCGCCTGCCAAAGAAGAAACGCGAGATGCCTACAAGGTCCATCAGACGGGCTATCAAGAGGCTTCCCATCACGCAAAAGGCGAGGGAGACTGCCAGGAAAAGCAAGCCAGTAGGATCGAACTTGAGGTAGGGGACGAACTGCTTGCACAGAACCGTGAAGATGGGCGAGAAGACGTAGAGCATCAGGCTGTTACGGCCCAGGAAGAGGAAGGCCTGGTGCAGCCTTTCGGGCAAATGTCTGTAGATGGAAAGCAGGGAGGAAATGGCGAAAAAGGTAATCAGGGCTCCGTTCAGACTTGCCTGGTTGGGATTCTCTGAGAAGCAGGCCAGTAAGGCGAAGACGATGACGGAAAGCCTTGTAGGCAGGAAGAAAGTCAGGAAATTCGTGCCGCTCTGGCGAAGAACGGCTCCTGCCAGGAAATACAGGGAAGACGAAAACGACAGGATGCCAAAGCCGTGAGCAAACACACAATAGGCGATACCAATCAGGATGAAACGAGTCGCCATCCCTCGCTCCACATTATTATATATAAAATAGTACAGGGCTCCGCAAATGATGATTGCGTGCAAGTACCAATACGGGCCAAGAGGATGCAGGAAAAGGTGCTTGAGATAAACCCAAGTAGTGAGGTGTTCGATGTGCTCATTAATGGGAAGAATCGAAGCCATATAGATGTATCCGCTCTCCATGACGACATACGGAACCGCCAACCAAAGGAGAGTCTTCAGGAAATCCTTGGGTTCCTTCGAGATGTTCATCAGGTAACCCGATATGAGCAGGAAGCCAGGCATGTGGAAGGAGTACACCACCTGCTTGATGTCGGGGTGAAGCTGCTCGAACCACACCAAGTGGAAACTGATGACGAGCAGTATCAGAATGCCCTTCAGAAAGTCTATTTCCTTGATTCGTGGCATAGGGGCTTTACTTTTGTTTCTTCAGTCCTTCGATGGCACTTCTTCATAAAACAATCTTTATTTGCCACAAAGGTACGAAAAATAGTTCATAGTTCATAGTTCATAGTTCATAATTATTTACTATCTTTGCAGAAGAATCCACACAAAACACGATATTATGACCAAGCGAACTCTCTTATTTTTCATTTTTCACTTTTCATTTTTAATTCTTTTTGCCCAGACAATCAGCATCACGACTGACCACACTCAGCTTGTCCTGCAGGTCAATTCGCAGAAACGGCTTTGCCAGACTTATCTTGGGGAACGCCTTTCAGGCCAGACAGACCTTTCTGGGCTCTCGATGCCCCAAGCAGGACTGAGCAGTTCGTGCATTCGTGGCCTCGAGGCTTACCCAGTAATGGGCACAGAGGACTATTACGAGCCTACCTTCGAGATTCGTCATGCAGACGGCAATCCCACAAGTGTCTTGAAGTATCAGCAGCATTCCCAGCAAGGCGACCTCACCTCCATCGTGCTTCGCGACGAGGTTTACCCAGTCGAGGTGACATTATATTATAAGGTGTTTCCCAAGGAGGACATCATCCAGCAATGGGCTGAGATTCGCCACGAAGAGAAGGGGAAAGTCTATCTTGGCCGCTATGCTTCGTCGATGCTCTACTTCGAAGCCCCCAACTACTACTTGAACGAGTTCGCAAGCGACTGGGCAAAGGAGATGCAGATGCTGGACCAGGAACTCAAGTTCGGCAAGAAAGTTGTCGACAGTAGGCTTGGAACCAGGGCGAATCTGATGGCCCAACCGTTCTTCGAGGTTGGCCTCGGAGGTCCTGTTCGCGAGAATGAAGGCACAGTCCTGATGGGAACATTAGGCTGGACGGGCAATTTCCGCTTCACGTTCGAAGTGGATAATCAGCATGTCCTTCGTGTCGTGAGTGGCATCAACCACGATGCCTCCTCCTATCTTCTCAGGAAAAATGACGTCTTTCGAACAGCCGACTTCTTCTTCACGCTCAGCCAGAACGGCTTGGGCGAAGGCAGTCGAAGGTTCCAACGATGGATGATGAACCATCAACTCCACAAGGCCAAGGACGACCGTATGACGCTCCTCAACAACTGGGAGAACACCTATTTCGACTTCAACGAAGAGAAACTTGTGGCGCTCTTTGGTGAGGCAAAGGACTTGGGGGTTGACCTCTTCCTGCTCGACGACGGTTGGTTTGGCAATAAGTATCCGCGAAAGGACGACCACGCAGGTTTGGGAGACTGGCAGGTGACGAAGGACAAGTTGCCGCAAGGCGTTCCATATTTGGTGAAGAAGGCTAAGGAAAACGGCGTCGCTTTCGGCATTTGGATAGAGCCTGAAATGGTCAATCCGAAGAGCGAACTTGCTGAGAAGCACCCAGATTGGCTGATACAATTGCCCTCGAGGGATACCTACTACTTCCGCAACCAAATGGTGCTCGACCTCTGCAACCCCAAGGTGCAGGACTTCGTCTTTGGCGTCGTGGACGACTTGATGCAGGAGAATCCTGAAATCAAATTCATGAAGTGGGACTGCAACTCGCCCATCACGAACATCTATTCGCCGTATCTCAAGGAGAATCAGGGCAACCTGTATGTCGATTATGTGCGTGGTCTCTACAAAGTGCTCGACCGTGTGCAAGAGAAATATCCTGACCTCTACATGATGATGTGCTCTGGTGGTGGAGGAAGGTCTGACGTTGTGGGACTCCGTTACTTCACCGAGTTCTGGTGCAGCGACAATACAGACCCCATCGAGCGACTCTTCATACAGTGGGGCTACTCGCACTTCATGCCCGCAAAAGCCATGTGTGCCCACGTGACGGAATGGAACAGAAGGGCGAGCATCAAGTTCCGTGTTGACGTTGCTTTCCAGGGGAAACTGGGCTTCGATATTGGCTTGAAAGGCCTTTCGAACGATGACAGACAATATTGTCGCGAGGCAATCAAGGAGTACAAGCGTCTGAAGGAAGTGGTCTGGTCGCCCAATCTCTATCGGCTTGTCTCGCCTTACGAAGGACAACATTGTGTCGTTCAGCGAGTTGACGACTCGAAGAGCAAGAGCGTTGTCTTTGCTTACGACATTCATCCCCGTTATGGAGAGACCATCTTGCCCACGCGTCTGATGGGGCTTGATGCAGAGGCGAAGTACCGTGTGAAGGAGATTTGCCTGATGCCAGGCAAGCAGAGTTGGCTCCCCTGCAACGATAAGGTCTATACGGGCGACTACCTGATGAAGGTTGGCATCAAGGTGACCTCGACCAACGACCTTGCGAGCCACATCATCGAGGTGGTGAAAGAATGAGGTAATGAAAGAATGAAGAAATGAAAAAATGAAAGAATGAAGAAATTAAAACGAAAGGATAAATATATGAAAAGGTTTTTCTTCCTGTCATTTTTCCTGCTCGGAGCGTTAGCAGGACAGTCACAGAACCCCTATCTCCCCCTGTGGGAGCACCTCCCAGACGGTGAGCCTCGTGTCTTCGAGGATCCTGACAACCCAGGGAAGTTGCGTGCCTACATCATTGGCTCGCACGACACACACTATTCCGAATACTGCGGCAACGACATCCGTATGTGGTCTGCTCCTGTGGAGGACCTCACGCAGTGGCGCGACGAGGGCCCCATCTTCTCGCACTTCGTCGATGGCCGTTGGGACACTATGTACGCTCCTGACCTTGTCGAGGTGAAGGACAAGACGACGGGTAAGAAGACGTATTGGCTCTATCCTCACAGTCGTGGCTGGGGACGTGTGGCAATGGTCTGCAAGGGTGACCGTCCTGATGGTCCCTTCACGCCTGTCAACCTCACCAGCGATGGTACCCGTTGCGTGGATGGCTCCCTCATCGATTTCGACCCCTCTGTCTTCATCGAGAACATTACGGACAAGAAGGACAAGGACTTCGACAAAGGCTTCCGTGCCTACGTCTTCTACGGCTTCCAGCACTCCACGGCTTGCGAGCTCGACCAGAACACGATGTTCAGCAAGCGTCCAGGCACAGAGTTGATAGACCCTTTCATCCCTGCCAGCAGTCACGACGGCAGGCTCCTCGACCGTGAGGGAAGCGAGTACAAAGCGCTCTACAAGGGCCAGAATCCGCTCGATTTCAATTTCTTCGAGGCAAGCAGCATCCGTCAGGTGGGCAACAAATACGTGATGGTCTTCTCGGGCTATAGTGGCAAGGAGTACGGCCTGGGTAACACGAACAGTGCCTTGCGCTATGCCTATGGCGACTCGCCCCTTGGACCTTGGCGTTCTGGAGGTGTGCTGGTGGACAGCAGAGGTGTTGTTCCCAATGAGGACGAATCGCGCCTTATCACCACAAACTTCGCCCACAACACACACGGCTCGCTGCAGGAGATTAACGGGCAGTGGTATGTCTTCTATCATCGTCCGCCTCGTGGCTTCGCCAATGCCCGTCAGGCAATGGTGGCACCGGTGAAGATAGAGTGGGACAAGAAGCCCGTCAGCAAGGGCGGCCAGGTGCGCATCACGGGTTACGATCCCTTCGCCCCCAAGAACGAGTGGACTGCCAAGGCCAGCGATGGCAACGAATACACCGGTGCTGAGGTGACCAGCGAAGGCTTCCAGATATTCGGACTTCCCCCTTATCGGTATTACAGTGCCGGCATCGCCTGCTTCCTGGCAGGTCCTGGCAGCGGAGAGTGCATGCAGGACAACCACGATGTCTGGAACAACTCGATGGACCTTGCAGGGCTCAGGAACGGCGCCATCATCGGCTATAAGTACTTCGGCTTCGGAGGACTCACCAAGAGCGAAAGGGGACTGCCCGCCTTCGATGGCACCAGGCAGGGTGACGATACGCACCTCAATCTGTTCCTTACGCCAGGCGGTCGTGCCTTCAGCATTCATGTCCGTCTCGACAATCCCTGGAAGGGCCGGGAGATAGGCATCGTCAATGTACCTGCTTCGGCTCGCAAGGAGCCCATGATGTGTGGTTTGCGAGTGCCTGACGTCGAAGGCCTCACTGGCAAGCACGCCATCTATCTCGTAGTGGAAGGGCCTGAGGTGGAAGAACCTCAGCAGCAGGGAAGGCAGTTCGGTCGTCGTCAGCAGCCCAACCGTCCCCAAGGTCTCTTCGACCTCCACGGAATCGGTTTCTCCAAGGGTGGCGGCATGAAGGCTCCAGAGGTTCCTCAGGTCAACATCACCGTCGACGGCAAGCGGATCAATGTTCCTTCAGCCCCCATTTTCAGCAGTAACGCGAACGGCTATACCGATGTTACCCACTATCAGGTATATGCTCCGCTGCAGGCCAACTCCACCTTGAAGGCCAGTTCCGAGAACCCCCTGGTGACGTTCCGGATCAGTCCCGTCGCAGACGGTCGTGCCACTGTGAGGGCCACCTATCAGGGCAAAGAGAAGGTTTATCTCATCAACTGAGGCTGAGAGCCGCAAACGCCCCAGTGAAGATTGCATGCGTACACACGTCGAAGTTGGCCGACATCGCGTGTGTCGTTTGCGATTTACTAGTGTGTCGTTTGCGATTTACTAGTGTGACGTTTGCAATTTACTAGTGTGACGTTTGGCATTTTAGCGTGCCAAGTTGTTACAATTAACGTGCTGAAAAAGACAATTTAACGTGTCACGATTGCCATTTTTGCATGTAAAAGTGGCTGCTTAATGCAAAAATCCTTCCAAATGAGGCCTTCAGGCTGATTTTTTCCGACAGGCAAATGTGCCTCCAGAATAGGAAAAAGCATCGGAAAGAGGGGTTTATTCCCTACTTTTGTGGCATTTTTAGCAGGATTTTGACGTGTTTTCTGTCTTTTTTGAGGCTCGACATCTTAGGGGCAGAAGCCTTACTGATATCGTATCTCATTGTAAATCTGCTTTTTAGATGAAATTAAACTTAATCGAGCGTTACAGTTACAGTTGTTACAGTTGAAAATTAGATACCCCTTTTCTCCTTTATATACTATATAACTGATTATATATTAATTACTTATAAAGTCTTTAGAAAGGGGTATAGGTACTTATTTTTTTAATTGGAACTGGAACAATTGGAACGCTTAGCCTTTAACACTTACTCTTCCTCTCCAAGGCCTCTTAGAGATGACAATCTCATCACGAGAAGTTGTTGCACAACAAAGCCCCGCCAACTTGCCAGTCAGCGAGGCTTTGCCTTATTGAAGCGAGAAGTCGGTTAGTACATGTTGATGAGGGCTTCGTAAAGTTCCTGCTTGCCGCTGGTCTGCTTGGGCTCGCCGACCTTCTTGCCGTATTCGTAGGCCTCTTCGAGGGTCATCTTGCCTTGCTCGAACTTCTTGCCCTTGCCTTTGTCGAAACTTGCGTAGCGCTCCTTGACCATTGCCGGGATAGGCGACTTCTGGATGATGTCGGCAGCGCTGAGCAGAGCGTGGGCCATGGCGTCCATGGCAGCGACGTGGGCGATGAAGATGTCCTCCAGGTCGGTGCTGTTGCGACGCGTCTTGGCATCGAAGTTCGTGCCGCCGTCCTTGAAGCCGCCGCCGCGGATGATCTGCATCATGGCCTGCACGAGTTCATAGTGGTCGATGGGGAACTGGTCGGTGTCCCAGCCGTTCTGGTAGTCGCCGCGATTGGCATCGATGCTGCCCAACATGCCTGCATCCACTGCACAAGCCAGCTCGTGCTCGAAGGTGTGGCCGGCAAGCGTGGCGTGGTTCACCTCGATGTTCACCTTGAAGTCCTGGTCCAGGCCGTGTGCCCTGAGGAAGCCGATGACGGTTTCTGTATCGACGTCGTATTGGTGCTTTGTGGGCTCCATCGGCTTCGGCTCGATGAGGAAAGTGCCCTTGAAGCCCTTGCTGCGGGCATAGTCGCGGGCCATCGTCAGCATCGTTGCCATGTGTTCCTTCTCACGCTTCATGTCGGTGTTCAGCAGGCTCATGTAGCCCTCGCGGCCGCCCCAGAAGACGTAGTTCGTGCCGCCCAGCTCGATGGTTGCATCGATGGCATTCTTGATTTGGACGATGGCGCGAGCCACTACGTCGAAGTCGGGATTCGTGCTTGCGCCGTTCATGTAGCGCTTATTGCCAAAGACGTTGGCTGTGCCCCACAGCAGCTTGATGCCAGTCTCTGCTTGCTTCTGCTTCAGGTAGGCAACGACCTCCTTCAGGTTCTTCTCGTACGTCTCCACGTCGGCTGCCTCTGCAACGAGGTCGACATCATGGAAGCAATAATACTCGATGCCCAGCTTCTGCATGATCTCGAAGCCGGCATCCGCTTTGTCCTTTGCGGCCTTGACGGGGTCCTTGGCTTTGTTCCACGGGAAGGTCTTCGTGCCAGGCCCAAACTGGTCGCTGCCTTCGGCACAAAGAGTGTGCCACCAGCACATGGCGAATTTGAACCATTCGCTCATCTTCTTGCCCAGGACAACTCTGTCGCGGTCGTAATAGCGGTATGCCAATGGGTTCTTGCTCTCTAAGCCTTCAAACTTGATGGCTGGAATTTCAGGAAAAAACTGTTTCATTGTTGTTATGTTATTTAGGTTAATTTTGTTAGCCAGCGTTCATATGCTTCGCGATAGGCGGCCTGATTCTTGAGGTCCGGTTCGATGACTTGCAGCTTCTTCAGGGCAGAGAAGGCCTCTTTGTTGTCAGCATAGATGCCGACTCCGATGCCTGCACCTCTGGCAGCGCCAATGCTGCCGTCTGTGTCGCAAAGTTCGATGGTGGCGCCTGTCACGCCTGCCAATGTGTCGCGGAAAATGGGGCTCAGGAACATGTTGGCCTGGCCAGCACGAATCGTCTTCAGGCTCATGCCCATCTCCTTCATCACCTCCATTCCATAGGCAAATGAGAAGACGATGCCCTCCTGAGCGGCTCGAAGGATGTGGGCTTGTGTGTGCGTGTTGAAGTTGATGCCGTGTATGCTGGCTCCCACTTCCTTGTCCTGGAGCACGCGTTCTGCGCCATTGCCGAAGGGAAGGATGGAGAGGCCTGCAGAGCCGATGGGAGCCTCGGCGGCAAGGTCGTTCATCTCTGCATATCCGATGCCTGAGGGTGCCACATTCCTGCGTGCCCACGAGTTCAGGATGCCTGTGCCGTTGATGCAGAGCAGCACGCCCAATCGGGGATTGCCGCTCTGATGGTTCACATGGGCAAAGGTGTTGACGCGACTTAGCGGGTCGTATGCGACCTGACCCAGCACACCGTATACGACGCCAGAAGTGCCTGCTGTGGTTGCCGCCTCGCCTGGTTCAAAGACATTCAGCGAGAGGGCATTGTTGGGCTGGTCACCAGCGCGATAGGTGATGGGTGTCCCTTCCTGCAGGCCAAGTTCTGCTGCAGAAGCGGCATTGACTTCGCCCTGAATGCCAAAGGTAGGCACGATGTCAGAGAGCATCTCGCTGGGAATGCCATAATAGTCCAGGAGGAACTGGGCAGGCTGCTCTTCCTTGAAGTCCCACATCATACCCTCGGAAAGTCCGCTGACAGTGGTGGCTGGTGTGCCTGAAAGCCGACAGGCGATATAGTCGCCAGGCAGCATCACCTTATATATTTTATTGAAGGTTTCAGGCTCGTTCTGGCGAACCCACGCAAGCTTCGAGGCTGTGAAGTTGCCAGGCGAATTGAGCAAATGGCTGAGGCATTGCTCGCTCCCAAGGTCGGCAAATGCTTTCTGTCCGAAGGGAACGGCTCGAGAGTCGCACCAGATGATGGAATCGCGAAGGGGCTTGAGTTCCTTGTCCACACAAACGAGACCATGCATCTGATAGGAGATGCCGATAGCTTTCACCTCGTCTTTCTTGGCTCCGCTGGCAGCCATGATGTCTGCCGTAGCAGCCTTCAGGTATTGCCACCAGTCTTCTGGAGCCTGCTCTGCCCATCCTGGACGGACTGCCTTGATGGGAGCCTCGCTCTTGGGATAGAAGGCAGATGCTACACAAGCGCCGCTCTCCACATCCACCAGGGAAGCCTTCACACTTGAGCTTCCCACGTCATATCCAAGCAAATAGTTCTTTTCCATAGTCTTCTATTTATTCAGTTTTCCTTTCCACAATGCGCTCATATCCTCCAGAGTCTTGCCCTTTGTCTCAGGAACGAACTTCCAGACGAAGACAGCTGCCACGATACAGAGGATGCCGTATAGTCCGTAGGTGAACCAATGGCCGAAGTCGTCCCCTTCCGTAAGGTGCATGTTGAACATGGGCACGAACGAGCTGGAAACGATGAAGTTGAATATCCATTGGAACGCCACTGCGATTGCTACGGCTTTGCCGCGAATGGTGTTGGGGAAGATTTCTGCGATGAGCACCCAACAGATGGGGCCCCAAGAGAACATGAAGCAAGCTGCGTAGAGCATGAGGCTGACACATGTTATCGCCTCCAGCCCTTCGTGTCCGAAGGTGGCTGCAACACCCATCGCGCCAATCGCCATTCCGACAGAACCCGTGATGAGCAGCGGCTTGCGTCCCAACTTCTCCACCGTGAAGATGGCAACCAGGGTGAACATGATGTTGATGAATCCCATGATGACGGTTATCATCATAGGATCCTGCATACCCATATCGCCAAAGGTTCGCGGAGCATAGTAGAGGACGGCATTGATGCCCACCACTTGCTGGAAGACACTCAGCATGATGCCCACGAAGATGCACATCCATCCGTAGGTCATCAGCTTCTCAGTCTTCATTACCAGCGAGTCTTTAATCTCAGGAAGAATCTTGGCGGCCTTGTTGCTGCCGTTTATCTTGGAGAGGACATCAAAGGCCTCGTCGTTCTTGCCTATGGAGACGAGATAGCGAGGCGTCTCGGGAACGAAGCAGATGAGCAGGGCGAAGAGGCCTGCAGGAATGGCTTCGCTGCCAAACATATAGCGCCAGCCTGTCGTCACTGTCCATTGTGCATCAGGATGGATGGATGCGATGCCCTTTCCCATCTCTTCCACAAGTGGCTGGATGTGGTCGCCAAGGATGAAGAAATTCACAAAGTAGACCACCAACTGACCGAAGATGATGGCGAACTGGTTCCAGCTGACAAGCATGCCCCTGATCTTGTAGGGGGCAATCTCGCCGATATACATGGGGCAAATCGCAGAAGCCAGACCAACGCCGATGCCGCCTATGATGCGATAGATGTTGAATGCCAGGAGCAGCGAGAAGTGCGGTTCTCCATGCTTGAAGAAGAGGAACTCAGGCTCCATGCTTCCCAAAGCAGAGGCGAAGAAGAACAAGCCGGCAATGATGAGCGACTTTTTTCGCCCCAAGTTCGTGGCAAGAAAGCCAGACAAAGCCGATCCGATGATGCAGCCAATGAGAGCGCTGGCAGAGGTGAATCCGTGCCAGATGTCGTTGTACTCGAAGTCGCCAGCCTCCATGAAGAAGGCCTGCAAACCCTTCTCAGCACCAGAAATGACAGCAGTATCGTAGCCGAAAAGCAGTCCGCCCAATACTGCGACGAGAACGATGGAATACAGATAGGCTTTACTGCCTGCTTGTTGTTGTGTTTGGTTCATGTTGGTTTAGATGTTTTTAATGTTTTTCCCTACAAAGATAGTATTTTTTTCCATACCTTCGTCATATAAACCTGTTTTTTCGTACAAATAGGCTGTGAATTGTGGTTAAAATTGTGTTGAGCACCTTCGATGCCCCATCTTTTCAAATAACCCCAGTGAAGATTGCCAACGTCACACTAGTAAATCGTAAACGTCACACTAGTAAATTGCAATCGTCACACTAGTAAATCGCCAACGTCGCACTAGTAAATTCCAAACGTCACACTATACAAATGCAATCGTCGCATAAGTAAAAAGAAAACAAAAAAAGCCCGAATCTCTTCGGGCTTTGCGCTTCAGGATGGGCTTGAACCAACGACCCCATGATTAACAGTCATGTGCTCTAACCAACTGAGCTACTGAAGCAGGTTTGCAACTGCTCGGAAAAACTCTGCGCTTCAGGATGGGCTTGAACCAACGACCCCATGATTAACAGTCATGTGCTCTAACCAACTGAGCTACTGAAGCAGTTTTTTTCGCTTTTTCTCGCAATTGCGGGGCAAAGGTATAGGTTTTTTCGGAAATATGCAATATCTTTGCAGAAAAATTTGCGCTATATGGAGAAAATAATCGGAATAGGCAATGCTCTTGTCGATATTCTTGTGCGACTGAAAGACGACTCGTTTCTCGAGCGGACAGGATTGCCGAAGGGCGGAATGACCCTGATTGACGAGGCCAGACAGCAAGAATTGCGGACCTATATGGAGGGTTTGTCTGTAGAGCAAGCTACGGGTGGAAGTGCGGGCAACTCGATGTTGGCTCTTGCACGGCTGGGTGGCAATGCAGGCTTCGTAGGCAAAGTCGGCAAGGACGCTCTCGCCAAGTTCTATGCTGAGAATTGCAAGAAGGTGGGCATCGAAGCGCGTCTGCTCGAATGCGATTTGCCGACTGGCGTTGCCAACACATTCATTTCTCCGGATGGAGAACGCACTTTTGGCACTTGTCTTGGAGCTGCGGCAACGATGCAGCCAAGTGACATCACCCCAAAGCTCTTCGAAGGCGTCTCGATGGCACACATCGAGGGTTATCTCGTTCAGAATCACGACTTGATGGAGGCAATCTGCCAGACTGCGACGGAACAAAGCGTTCAGCTCAGCCTCGATCTGGCCAGCTATAATGTTGTCGCTGCAGATCGGCCTTTCTTCCAGCATCTTGTGCAAGACTACATCGACATTGTCTTTGCGAACGAAGAGGAAGCGGCAGCCTTTACTGGCAAGGAAGATCCTCTCCAGGCCTTGCGCGAGATTGCAGCCTACAAGTGCTTGGCTGTCGTGAAGCTTGGCGGCAAAGGTGCGAGTGCAAAGCTAGGCAGGGAAGAAGTGCTGGTGCCTGCCAGAAAGGTCCCTGTGGTGGATACGACTGCTGCAGGCGACTTCTTTGCAGGAGGCTTCCTCTATGCCCTGAACAGAGGCGCTTCGCTGAAAGATTGCCTCAACTGTGGCGCTTTGCTCAGCGAGCACATCATAGGGGTGGTGGGCACAAGGTTGTCCGAAGAAGAGTGGAAAGCAATAAGAAAAGAAACGAAGATTTGATATGAAACGCGCGTATATATATATAATAATGTGTATGCTGCCACTCGTTTTGGCAGCACAGAAAAGAGAGAATGCCAATTCTGCAATCAGTCGGAACCTCGAACTCTTCAACGACATATACAAGCAGCTCGACCTCTTCTACGTCGATTCGCTCAATGCCGATACTGTGATAGGGTGGGGCATCCGTTCGATGCTTCAGCAGGTTGACCCTTTTACTGACTATTTCCCTGATGAAGACGAAGACCTCCGTCAAATGGCGACAGGCAAGTATGCTGGCATAGGCAGTGTGATTCGCTACCATCGGAAAGAGCAAAGAGCAGTAATCAGCGAGCCTTACGAAGGCACTCCCAGCCAATTGGCAGGCGTTCAGGCTGGCGACGTCATTCTTTCCATCGACGGAAAAGATGTGAAGGGAATGCTGACACCCAAGGTGAGCAGTATGCTTCGAGGCGAGGCTGGAACGACTTTCGAGCTGAAAGTGCGTCGAGGAGAAGAGGAGAAGTCGTTCCTCATCACGCGCCAAACCATTCAGCTTCCGCAAGTCCCTTATGCAGGGATGCTGAGTGACGGGCAGACAGGCTACATCTATCTGACGGGCTTTACAGAAGGGGCTTGTCGAGAGGTTCGTGAAGCTCTCAACGAAGTGCGTCGTCAAGGAGCCAAACAACTCGTTTTTGACCTTCGAGGCAATCCTGGTGGAGCCATCAACGAGGCTGTCGATATCGCCAATCTCTTCTTGCCGAAAGGAAAGAAGGTGGTTTATACGAAGGGCAAAATGTCTCGCACAAATCGCGAGTACTATACAGCCACAGAGCCTGTGGATAGTCTGATGCCAGTTGTCGTGCTTGTGGATGGAGGCTCTGCTTCTGCCTCTGAGATTGTGGCAGGAGCCTTGCAGGACTTCGATCGGGCCGTCATTATGGGCGTGAGAACCTATGGCAAGGGCTTGGTGCAGATGATTCGCGAATTGCCCTATCACGGCACCCTCAAACTCACAACCAGTCGCTACTACATTCCAAGTGGACGTTGCATTCAGGCTTACGACTATCGCCACCTCAATGCCGACGGTTCTGCAGGAACGGTTCCAGATAGCCTGACGAATCTTTTCCACACTGCTGGAGGCAGGGAGGTTCGTGATGGAGGCGGCATCAAACCAGACATCGAAGTGAAGCCAGACAGCATGCCCACCATAGTTTCTGAGTTGATAAATAGTGACGAGTTCTTCGACTATGCCACGCATTTCTGCCGTACACATCCCACGATTCCGCCAGTAGGAGAGTTCAAACTGAGTGACGAGGACTATGCAACCTTTGCCGATAGTATTCAAGCCAGCGGTTTCGAGGCAGGAAAGCCTGCCAAAGAAGTGCTGAAGGTACTTCGGGATGTCATCAAACGGGAGGGCTATCAGGAAGCCACTCAAGCCGAACTCGATGCTCTCGAGGCTAAGTTGACCTATGATGTAAAGGCTGATCTGCTGCGTTTCCGCAAGGATGTGGAGCCTTTCCTCTGTGATGAAATAGTGCATCGCTACTACTACCAGAAGGGTGGGGCACAGCAGCAACTCATCGGCGACCCTTGTATCGAACGCGCTTTGCAAGTACTTTCGAACTTAAGCGAATACAATAAAGTTCTGGGCAAATGAAAAAACTGAGTTTTGTTATACTGATTTGTCTCTGTCTTGGTGTAAGGGCTCAGGTCGATTCCTTGACGCAGGACGGCATAGTTCGCGTGCTTGCCATTGGCAACAGTTTTTCGCAAGATGCAGTCGAGCAATACCTATGGGAATTGGCCAATGAGGTGGGTGTGAAGATGATTATCGGCAACGCTTATCGAGGAGGGCAGGGCTTCCAGTCGCACTGGATTGATGTGACTGAGTCGAACAACACTTTCGAATATCGCAAGGTCGTGAATGGTCGACGCACGAACAAACCTCGTACAGCTCTCTCTGAAATCATCACGGACGAGCCTTGGCAGTATATCACTTTCCAGCAAGTCAGTCAGGAGTCAGGACTTACCACCACTTTCGAGCCTTACCTGACTTATCTCATTCAATATGCGCAAGGCCTTCAGACCAATCCCAATGCCGCCTATGGCTACCATCAGACTTGGGCTTATTCGCACGATAGTACGCATGGCGGTTTTGCCAATTACGGAAATCGTCAGGAAGTGATGTACGACAGCATCTGTGCAGCTGTACAATATGCTCTGCAGACGCATCCTGAGTTCAGTTTTGTAGTGCCTTCTGGAACAGCCATACAGAACGCTCGTACCACTTGGTTGGGCGACAATATGAATCGCGACGGCTACCATCTCGACCTGAAGATGGGGCGATACACGGCTGCTTGCGCTTGGTTCGAGACTATTACTGGCATCTCTCCTGTTGGGCTCAGCTATCATCCTGACGGAATGGATTTCCTTGCGGCTCACACATGCCAAGTTTCTGCTCATGAGGCAGTTGCGCGTCCCTTTGAACGCACCATACTCGACCACGAGGGCCTTCCTGCCGTCAACAACATTGTGCCTACAGGTTTGGTTAAACTCAATTTTGGAGCAGACCATACTGGCGATCCCGTATGGAACGACATAACTCCTGCTCTTAGGACGCACCTCAGTATCCATGACAGTAACATGAATCCGACAGGCATTCTTGTCACTTTTACTGGCGAATTCGGAGGCTCGAACAAGAATGGCGCAGCCTATACCACCACCAAGATGCTTATGCCGTCCGATGTTTCCCAATCGGCACTTTGGGGCTATGCTGCGGGCAAATTCGGGGGCAATGGACCAAGGCAGAACAGCGTGATCAGGTTCAGCCATCTCAACCCTGAACTCGAATATGAAATGACCGTCTTTTCCTCTCGCGACAAGTGTCAGGACTTTCGTCAGACCAGTTTCATTGTCCAAGGCAGCGACACTTGGGCTGATGCCCTTCAGTCTGCCAATAACTCGCATGAAACGGCTGTCATAAAGCACATTCGTTCCACAGCAGACGGTCAGTTGACTCTCACCGTAATGCCTGGTTCGTACAATAACAGCCCCAATCTTTTCTACTATCTCAACGCGATAACAATAAAAGCAAAACATTAACATATCATGGCTCAACAACAGAAACAAATTCAGATTCAGTTTCGCTTGATGGACGTCAAGCAGCTGCAGTTTGTCAACCTCGCCAACGAATGGCCTGAAGGCGAGATGCAAATCAACAACCAACTCCAATTTAACTGCGATACCGATAAGCGTATCGTACGTTGCAACGCCAATTTCGAGTACAAGAAGAACGACATCACCCAACTTATTCTTGGCGTTCAGACTGTTTTCGAGTTCACGCGCGATAGTTGGAGTTCTCTCTATCAACTCAATGAGGACCAATGGGTTCTGCCTGCAGGCCTAGTTCAACATATGGCTGACATCACTATAGGCAGTGCTCGCGGCATTATGGCAATTCGTAGCGAAGAGGCAGGTATCCCCAAACAGATTTTGCCACTCGTCAATCCAGGTCAGATGCTTCGCAACAACATCGCTTTCAAGCGCGTTCCCCAACAGCAGAACAATCCTTCAGGCAGTCCTATCCCTATGGACGGCACCCTAGGGAACGCATAGAAAAGTTGCAATTTTGCCCCATTTCATCGGAAAAAACAATAAAGCCCCACGAAAGTGAGGCTTTATTTTGTATCTCAAAATCACTGTGACACTTATTTAACGAGCACCTTTTTGCCGCCTACGATGTTAATGCCTTTCTGCATCTTGTCGAGGCGCTGGCCTGCGAGGTTGTAGATAGGCCCGTTAGCATTGGGGGCAGCATTGAGATCTTCAATGCTTGTGGCATCGTCGTCTTCGAATATCATCCGAATCTCATTCACACCACTCGCCACATCACTATTCTTGGAGAAGAAAGCACGGAAAGCTGGAATATAGACACTTTCACTATTAGTGACACGATGCCATTTGCCATCACTTTGCAGGATGTAGGCTTTGTTCATGATGGTGATAAGGTTAGACATCGATTTATTTGTGCCCCTGAAGGTGTAAGTTCCTAAATTGATGTCTGTATTGCCGATTTTTGGGAAATGGGTTTCCGCTTCAGTGGAGAGAGGGAATGTCTCAGCCTCCACAACAATATAATAAGGTGTGAAGGGCTCGATGTATTCTGTGTTGAGCAAACGGAAATGTATGGTGGTCACACTGCCTTCTGTTGTCACAGATTGTGGTTGATAGAGCTTGCAGAAGGGCGACATATTCAGACGATAGGGGAGATATACGCTATAACCTATCGGCTTATAGTCTCTGCCATCGGTGATGGTAATGCTGTCTGTCGTTTCCACCATATTGCCCTGCTCGTCAACGTCATAAATGGGTTCCTTATAGGTGTGGGGGCCGAGGTCTGTTGCTTGAAGGACACGGCCATACTCCACACCACCGGTTGAGGTGATTGTGGCGGTTCCAAGAGGCAATTGGTTTGGACGATCAATGATGTCTGGATTAAGTTTCTCGTCGAACCACAGCCGCGAAGCAGTGAAGTCGTAGTTGTGGAACGCCAGACTGTAGTCGTCGGTATGCCAAGCCTTCATGGGGATTTCCTCTGTTGGTGTCAGACCATTCAGAATGCCCTTTCCTGCAGGACAGACGATAAACTTGTTCACCTCTGGTTCCCATTCGGTGGCGAAGCATTCAGGGACAGGTCGTTCTCCGTACTTGTAAGCCCACTTTTCCGTGCCAAGATAAGGAATCAAGTTGAAGCCAGTCATCGTCTCTCCCTGTTCATTGAACCTCTGAGGGAATTGGGTATCACCTCTCCAGAAGGTCCATTCGTCGCCGGTATAAACGATATGCTCGCCTATATTGTACACGGCAGCATTGATGAACCCAGTCTTTCGCGTCTCATACGTATAGCAACTGTCTACATCGCATTTGCTGCCCGAATTATTTTGGAGTGTGCCTACGAAAGGACCATAAGAGGAATCGTTTGAAACAAAGATGGGAACCGCACAATTGCGGATTTTCGTCTTAAATCCTTTACCCACTACCGTACCGCGAGATGTTGGCGTAACTCCTATATCATAAGGGCCAAAATTACAAAGTTCAATGTAGCTGTTCTTGATGTCGAGGCTGGTATTAGAACTTCCCACCAATCCACCTAGGTTACCATTGCTTTCTACTTTGCAGTTAGACACATATACGCTATCGATGTCGGTATGGTAATTATAAATATCAGAGGAAGTAGTGGCGTAAGCAATCAAGGCACCAGCAAAATTAGGGTGTGAGAAACGGCAGTTCTTAAGTCGCAGGTTGCTGATGCGCTCCCCTCCGTAGAGGCCGAAAAGACCTGCACCCGCGCCATGATTGAGGGGATTGTCCCCTTTAACGGTAAGGTTGCTGATGGTGTGTCCCTGTCCGAAAAATGAACCTTGGAATTCGCGGTCAAGTTCTCCGATGCCGGAAGTCCAGGTAAATTCAGACATATCGATGTCGTCCTCGAGGAACACGCGCATGATTTTCTCTCCTTCTCGCTGTTGATCGATGCAATACTCGCGAAGTGCGTTCAGGTCATCAGGCGTGTAGATGTGGTAGCTGTCGTAGAAGGCGTCGCCAATACCAGAGAGGGAACCCCAACCGTCTGGAGTGGTCCAGCCGAGTTCTGGATTAGTATAGAGAGCTTGTCTGTAGCTTTCCTCTGCATTTTGGGGTACAGTCAGATGAATGGCGCCAAGGTTGTAGGTATGAGTGTCGCTGATGCCACCTTCGTGGAACTTGAAGACGTCGTTGTACTCCCAAACTGGAGGTATCACAGCCTCACTTTTGACCCTCAAGAGATGCAGGTCAATAAAGGCGCCAGTGCCTATGCTGGTGAGTGTAGAAGGCAAGTCCACCTCTTTCAGGCCAGTACAGCCCTGGAAAGCGAAGTTGCCGATTTGGGTCACACCATTCTCTATATCAACAAAGGCGAGTTCTGTGCATAAGCGGAAAGCCATGTTGTTGATTTTCGTTACAGTATAAGTAGTGCTGCCTATCTTAACCTGTCCGGGAATGTAGAGACGGCCTTGACTGTATTGTGGGATGCAGGCATCATAGCCTGTTCCAAGGGCAACTGTTGTATCGGAAAGCTTCACAAACTCTGCTTTGATTTCCTCGCCATTGAGCAGAATCTCACCCTTCAGCACATCTGTGGAGTAAGCCTGTAGCGCTGTTGTAAGCGCGAAGAGCATTAAGAATATCTTTTTCATTGTGTTTCCCCCCATCTTTTTATTTGTCATAATCCCATCCTGCCACCAAGTTCACGTTCTCACAAAGCCCCAGACCGTTGAACAAGAGGACTAAGACTTCACTCGTTTGTGAGAAGAAGGTTGTACCTGCTTCCACATGATCCTGAAAGCAATTGAGATCGCTGAACTGAAGCATGTCACTGAAGTTCGAATATGCACTCCAATAGTTGTCGATGGGAACGACGGTATCCCTTTGAGAGTGGAACATTTTCAATTGGTGCTTTGGCTGCCAGCCTCGTGTCAAGTCATTACCGGCCAAAGCGAAATGCAAGTCCTCATACACACCTCGATGGCTGGGCAAGGGAATGCCGGCAGCATTTGTGTATTTGGGCACGGCACGAAAGACTGAATTTACGTAGGTTTCTTTGTAGGTGTTGTAGAGGTTGAGGAAATACTGGTAACATTCAGGAGTCATGATTTTCTTCATGCTCTTATAACCGGCATTAGACAAAACGTCATTCAGGTCGTCTGTCGTGTATTTCTTGCTGGCAATCTTGTTGAGCACACCTGTACTGAGGAAGCCTTCTGAAAAATAGTCGCTTGGCTGGTGGTTTTTCATGTAGGGATTCGTGTCGAGCATACCCTTCATGATGAGAGGCAGCACGCAGGGCATCGACATGTTCGTGCCTTCCTCGGCCTGCTTCACATAGTACATTAAGGTAGCCATTGGGTCGTACGGTCCGTCGCCACAGATTGAACCGGAGAGGTGGAGCTGCTTCGACAGACCATTCTTCTCGATGAAGCGATGACAAGCCATTGCCACACTTCCACCTTGCGAGTAGCCGCAGACCACGGTACGATAGTTGTTTCGGATGGGCAATCTGTAA
Source organism: uncultured Bacteroidales bacterium (assembly GCA_902779315.1). Classification (GTDB taxonomy): domain Bacteria; phylum Bacteroidota; class Bacteroidia; order Bacteroidales; family Bacteroidaceae; genus Physcousia. The sequence goes on from CACZBC010000026.1 coordinate 28,582, forward strand.
GGCTCCAGTTCGGGAGCAGTTTCATAGAGCCGCTTGCCTGCAATCAGGCCATCCACACATTGACGCGCCGTAAGTTCCTGATAGAGGTATGGATGCGGACGGTCTTTCGTCAGTCCGTAGCCCTCATAGTCAGGCATGACCACCAGATTGTTGTTGCAATCGGCTTTGCTGTAGTCGTTCAGCAGGTCTTGAACGATGGAATAAACCGTTCCTATGGCACTCTCGGTGATAAGCGTTGCCACATATCGTACCAGATACACCCAGCTCTTGTATTTCAACTTGTTGCCTGCAGCCAGTGAGAAGAGCATTCCCCAGTCATCTTGACCGAAGCCGCTTTGCTGAGCCGATGGGCGTTGGCTGTCGGCGGTAATGGTGATGTGTGTACCCAAAATCACATTGTTCACTCGCGAAGTGCTGTTCTCCTGCGGGGCCGCAGCAATGGCAGAGAGCATGATGGGGTTGCCATCACAATCAATCGAGGGGTATTCGAAGGTGAAGATACTGTAGTAGAAGTTTTGGAAGACGTCGTCCTTCAGGCAACCTTTCTGATAGGCCCAACCGCCAATCTTCCTCATACGTCCTTTCATACGGTTGAGGATGGAGTCCGCCTGTACGTTGCCTGTATTGATTTCTTCCGTTATGACTTGTTCACCATTGCGATAGAAATCGTTGTTCTCGATGCTTTTCAGGTCCACACCATCTGCCTCCCATACAATGCGAGAGTTGTCGATGATTGTTGTGTCCAGTTCCCCAGTCACATAGTTCGAGTCGACTCGGATTTCGATGTCAGTCATGAAGCGCCCCACAGCAGTCACGCGAGCGGGTCCCATCTTGCTGCCATCGTTTTGGGCTGCAGCCGAAGTTGCCACAAGCAAAAGCATAGGCAACCATATCTTTGCAAAATGTATCATATCCATCTTGTAGATTGTTGTTGTTGTTTTACCATTCATTGTTCCAAAGGTCTGCGCTGGTGAAACCTTTCCCAGTTGTCGTTTCGCCATCGTCCTCGAAGTCGCACCATTCCTGCACCATAGCAGGCTCCGTAGCAGGGTCGTCCGTAATATTGCCTTCCGATTGGCGTAGTATGCCATTCATTTCAGCCAGCAAAACGATGGACGAACAGGGCTTTTCGTATTTAGCCTTTCCCATTGTAAGATTGCACATACGTGTTAAAAAGTCAATATTAATCTTGTGTTTTCGGATGTAAAAGTAACGTAAAGCATGCAAATGACCAAATTCCAGTGAACTTTTTTTCATATTTTCCGACTCTTTGAAAACTCGCGTCTCGTTTTTTGCTTGTCCAATTTACCTGATTTGTTCAATCGTTGCTGATTCCCGTGCTACAAACGCCTCCTGCCAAAATCAAAAACGTCACGTTTGATGTTTGCCATCATCACACTAGATGTTTGCCAACGTCACACTAGATGTTTGCCAACGTCACTAGCGTCAATGACTGAATTTCTCGATGAAATGGGGCAAAATTGCACTTTTGGGGCCTCAATTCCTGCCTAAAGGAACAGAACAAGGATATGAAAATAAAGTATTTATTTGCATATCTCTCGCTTTTTTTGTACCTTTGCGGCGCAAATTATACAGTTATGTCAAACATTGTAGCTATAGTGGGGCGCCCGAATGTGGGCAAAAGCACCCTTTTCAACCGCTTGACACAAACGCGTCATGCCATTGTCAGCGAAGAGGCCGGCACTACTCGCGACCGTCAATACGGCAAGTGCGAATGGGGCAACCGTGAGTTTTCCGTCATCGATACGGGTGGCTGGGTTGTTGGCAGCGACGACATTTTCGAGGAAGAAATCCGCAAACAGGTCACCCTCGCAACTGATGAGGCCGATGTGATTCTGTTCCTGGTCGATATTCAGAACGGCATCACAGACCTCGATGAGGCTGTGGCCGGCATTCTTCGTCGCTCGAAGAAGCCCGTCCTGCTCGTCTGCAACAAGATGGACAACAACGAGACTTATCTGGCAGCCGAGTTCTATGCTTTGGGACTGGGTGAGCCGCAATGTATCTCCGCAACAACAGGAAGCGGCACAGGTGACTTGCTCGACCTCGTCATCAGCAAGTTCCCCAAGGAAGGCGACGCTTTGCCCGACGAAGAAATCCCACGTTTTGCTGTCGTCGGTAGGCCCAATGCAGGCAAGTCAAGCCTCATCAATGCCTTCATCGGCGAGGAAAGGAACATCGTGACTGACATTGCAGGCACCACTCGCGATAGTATCTATACCCGTTACGACAAGTTCGGGTTCGACTTCTATCTTGTTGATACTGCGGGCATTCGCCGCAAAAACAAGGTGAGCGAAGACTTGGAGTTCTACAGTGTGATGCGCTCGATTCGCAGCATCGAGAATAGCGATGTCTGCATCCTGATGATTGACGCGACAAGAGGCATCGAAGCGCAAGACCTCAATATCTTCCAAATCATTCAAAAGAACCAGAAGAGCCTTGTAGTGGTAGTCAACAAATGGGATCTTGTGCCTGACAAGGACACGAAAGTGATGAAGACGATGGAGGACGCGATTCGCAACCGAATGGCGCCGTTCACCGATTTTCCCATCATCTTCGGCTCTGCCCTCACGAAGCAGCGCATCTTTAAGGTGCTCGAGACGGCAAAGGACGTCTTCCTCAATCGCCGCAGAAAAGTCTCGACGCACAAACTCAACGAGGAGATGCTGCCGCTCATCGAGGCCTATCCGCCACCATCCATGAAGGGCAAGTACATCAAGATAAAGTACTGCATGCAGATTCCTGACACTCGCGTGCCCTCGTTCGTCTTCTATGCCAACTTGCCGCAGTATGTCAAGGAACCCTACAAGCGCTTCCTCGAGAACAAGATACGCGAACGCTGGGACTTCTCAGGATGCCCCATCAATATATTCGTAAGGCAGAAATAATACAGGTTTTACAGGATTATGAAAAAGGCTGTTGTCTATTGTCTGTTGTCTGTTGTCTTCTTGGCTTGCTCCAACGGTCAATACACACATAAAGCTGCGAGGAAGGCTGCTGAGAAGTACTATACGATGCTCATCAAAGGCAATTATAAAGGCTTCGTCAAAGGCTATGCCAACTCGGAGGACTTGCCCGAGGACTTCCGCAGTCAGTTGGCCGATGCGACGGCTCAGTTCATGGCAAGGGACGATATGCGGAGCCTCAAATCGGTCAAAGCCATCAACGACAGCCTGTTGAAAGACAGCACGGCCTATGTTATGTTGCAACTCAACTTCAACGACAGTACAAGCGAACAGATAGAGCTTTCCCTTGTCCTGACGAAAGAAGGATGGAAAATGAAATAAGAAATAAAGAAAATAAGAAATGAAGAAACTAATCTCTTTGTTGCTGATGCTCGTCGCAGTATCAGCAGTTAGTGCTCAACAAGTGCAAATGCCGCCTGTTCCCCTTGACCCTGCTGTCAAGACAGGCAAGTTGGACAACGGCCTCACCTATTTCATCCGCCATAATGAATGGCCTGAGAAGCGTTGTGACTTCTACATAGCTCAGCGCGTCGGCTCAATGCAGGAGGAAGACGAGCAGCGCGGTCTGGCTCACTTCCTTGAGCACATGTGCTTCAACGGCACAACGCACTTCCCTGGCGATGCCCTAAAGCAGTATCTGGAGCGCATCGGCGTGAAGTTTGGCGAGAATCTCAACGCCTATACCTCTTTCGAAGAGACCGTATATAACATCAACAACGTCAACGTCGAGATTGCGGGAGCTGTCGATTCCTGTCTGCTCATCCTGCACGACTGGAGTCACGACCTCTTGCTCGAGGACAAGGAGATAGACAAGGAAAGAGGCGTCATCGAGGAAGAGTGGCGCATGCGCCGCAGTGCACAGCTGCGTCTTGTCGAGGCAGCCCTGCCCACCATTTGCAAGGACAGCAAGTACGCCGAGCGTATGCCTATCGGCACGATGGAGATTGTGAAGAACTTCCCCTATGAGACCCTCCGCAGCTACTACCGCAAGTGGTACCGTCCCGACCTGCAGGCACTCGTCATCGTGGGCGACGTTGACCCCGATGCCGTCGAGAAGAAGTTGCAGGAGATGTTTGCCGACATCGCTCCCGCCCCTGCCGATGCTGCCGTCCGCGAAGACTATCCCGTGCCCGACAACAAGGAGCCGCTCGTCTTCATCGGTAATGACAAGGAGTTCACAGGTATGGAGGCTATGATTATGTTCAAGACCGATCCATTGCCTCGCGAGATGCGAAACACAATGGCTTACATTGCGCTCGACTTCGTGCAGGACGCCATCTCAGGCATGCTCAACGAACGTTTCAACGAGATAACGCGTCAGGCTGATGCTCCCTTCTCGGGTGCAGGCGTCGGTTTTGGAGAGTTCCTTGTTGCAAAGACGAAGGAAGCACTCTCGCTCGACATCTCTATGAAGGAGAACCGTTATGCCGAGGGCATCAAGGCAGCTTATCGCGAGTTGCTTCGTGCTTCAAGAGGTGGCTTCACGGAAAGCGAGTACGACCGCTTCAAGCAAGAGTATCTGTCGCAAATAGATGCGGCTTACGAGGCTCGCGACAAGCGCACCAACACTTCGTTCGTGAATGCTTACGTCGGTCACTTCATTGATAACATTCCGGCTGCTGGTATTGAGTGGCGCCATCAAATGATGAACCAACTCGTGCCCAACATTCCTTTGAGTATGATAAATCAGGCCATCTCTCAACTCTCCGAAGACAATCGCGCCATTATTGTCTTTATGCCAGAGAAGGAAGGTTTGGTTTGCCCGACTGAGCAGGAAGTGCTGTCGGCATTGAAGGAGGTCGATGGAGAAGATATTGCAGCCTTCACCGAAGAGGTCAGCACAGACCCGTTGGTGCCTGAACTCAAGAGCAAAGTCAAGGTCAAGAAGATATCCGACGACATCTATGGCGCAAAGCTCATTACCTTGAGCAACGGCATGAAGATTCACGTAAAGCAGACCGACTACAGCCCCAACAGGATTATCTTCCGTGCAACATCTTGGGGTGGCAACAGTCTTTACAGCGATGACGAATATGTCAACTCCAGCAATATCGGTCTCGTGCGTCAAGGCGGCTTGGGCAATTTCTCTGCAGTCGACCTCAACAAAAAGCTTGCCGGCATTCAAGCAGGCGCTTCGGCCAGCGTCGGTGCCCGCTCGGAAGCCATTGAAGGCAATTGTGTGAAGAAAGATATCGAGTCGATGCTTCAGCTTGTTTACCTTAACTTCACCTCACCTCGTCGTGATGATGATGCCTTCACTTCGTCGATTGAGCGCACTCGCAACGCCCTGAAGAACCAGGACCTCAATCCGCAGACAGCTTTGCAGGACAGCGTTATCAGCGTGGTTTACAATAATGATGTGCGTGCTAAGCGTTTCAAGGAAGAAGACCTCGACCGCATCAACTACGACCGCTTGCTTGAGATGTATCGCGAGCGCTTTGCCAATGCAGGCGACTTCGAGTTCTATCTGGTGGGCGACGTCAATGCCGACTCTGTCGCTCCCTTGCTTGCAAAGTATCTTGGAGCACTGCCTGCTAAGGGAAAGAAAGAGGCTTACAAGATTATCGACCAACGCATGACGAAGGGCGAACGCGAGTGCTACTTCACGAAAGAGCAGGACACACCTAACTCCCTGAACGTCTTCATCTACCATACGCCCATGAAGGAGACGCTCAGAAGCCACATCCTTGTCGATATGCTCCAGCAGGCCATGCAAATGCTTTACACAGAGACAGTTCGCGAGGATGAGGGCGGAGCTTACGGCGTGCCTGTAAGTGCCAACCTTGTCGACTACCCAGAAGAACTTGCTATGGTGCAGATTGTCCTGCCCACGGCTCCCGAAAAGCGTGTGGCCATGACGTCTGTCATCAGCAATGGCATCAAGGAGATGATGGAGAAGGGACCCTCTGTTTCAACCAGGAGTTCGTCGAGGGCTATGAGGAGTGCGTTCAAGGGGTGACAGTCGAGGACATCAAGCAGTTGGCCGAGCAAATCTTCGGCAGTGGCAACCGTCTTGTTGTCGGCATGGAAACGCCTACGGAATAGTATAGAGTAGAAGGTTTAGAGTTAAGAGAAGTTATGTTTATCACGAAGTGGCTGGCTGCTTTTGGCAGGTATTTGCAACTGATGGGCAGGGTGCTGAGCATTCCCGAAAGGTGGCGAATGTTCTTCCGGCAGTATGTTCGTGAGATGGGTTCGCTTGGTGTCGATTCCATCGGCATTGTGCTGCTCATCAGCTTCTTTATCGGAGCAGTCATTTGCATACAGATAAAGCTCAACATTCAAAGTCCTTGGATGCCGACATTCACAACGGGATACACGACTAGAGAGATTATGTTGCTCGAATTCTCCTCGAGTATCATGTGTCTCATCCTTGCTGGAAAGGTCGGCTCGAACATAGCTTCCGAGATAGGCACAATGCGAGTCACGCAACAGATTGACGCTCTGGAGATTATGGGCGTCAATTCTGCTTCGTTCCTCATCTTGCCAAAAGTGGTCGGCATGATGACGATGATTCCTTTCCTCGTTGTCTTCAGCATCGTTTCAGGCTTTGTAGGGGCTTATGCGACGGCTATTGCGGGCATTATCACGCCTGACGATCTGACGGTCGGACTTCTGCATAGTTTCAATCAGTGGTATGTTTGGATGAGCATCATCAAGAGCATCTTCTTCGCTTTCATCATCAGTAGTGTGTCATCTTATCACGGTTACTTTGTGGAAGGCGGCAGTTTCGATGTGGGCAAGGCCAGCACGAATGCTGTCGTGTCGAGCAGTATGCTGATTCTGTTCTCTGACATATTCCTAACTTCATTATTGTCGTAGTCATGATTGAGGTTCAGCATCTATACAAGAGTTTCGATGGAAGGGACATCCTCTCGGACATCAACATGACCTTTCGAGACGGCCAAACTAACCTCATCATCGGTCAGTCGGGCTCTGGAAAGACTGTGTTGATGAAGAATATCGTAGGGCTTTTCACACCAACCAAGGGCAAGATTCTCTACGACGGACGCGATTTCGTGACGATGGATAAAAGGGAGCGAGTGATGATGAGGCGAGAGATGGGTATGATTTTCCAGAGTGCCGCGCTCTTCGACTCCATGACGGTTTTGGAGAATGTGATGTTTCCGCTCGACATGTTCTCTGATATGAATCAGTCGGACAGAGTGAAGCGAGCCCGTTTCTGTCTGGAGAGGGTCAACTTGAAGGGAGCCGAAGACAAGATGCCTGGCGAGATAAGTGGAGGCATGCAGAAGCGTGTAGCCATCGCCAGAGCTATTGCCTTGAACCCCAAATACTTGTTCTGCGACGAGCCGAATTCAGGTCTTGACCCCAAGACGAGCCTCGTCATCGACGACCTCGTCAGCAGTATCACGCACGAATACGGCATGACGACCATCATCAACACACACGATATGAACTCGGTTCTCGGTATTGGCGAGAGCATCCTCTTCATTTGCGACGGTCACAAGGAATGGGAAGGTTCGAAGGATCAGATAATGGGCTCGACCAACGAAAAGCTCAACTCGTTCATCTTCGCCAGCGATTTGCTGAGGAAAGTAAAGGAGGAACAGACTAACGGATTAGGGATTAGAGATTAGGAAAAATGGAAGAACAGGAAAGACTGCAGCTCAGAAGTGAAGGTTTGGTTAAGATATATGGCAAACGAATGGTGGTGAACAACGTCACTTTCGACGTTCGTCAGGGTGAGATTGTGGGCCTTCTCGGACCTAATGGAGCGGGCAAAACGACCTCTTTCTATATGACGACGGGCTTGGTCCTTCCCAACGACGGCCACATTTTCTTGGGTGACGAGGAGATTACGGATTTGCCTGTCTACAAGAGAGCTCGTCTCGGCATCGGTTATCTGGCGCAAGAGGCAAGTGTTTTCCGTAAGATGAGCGTCGAAGACAACATTTCCTGTGTGCTGGAAATGACGGATAAACCGAAGGAGGAGCAGCGCGAGAAGCTGGAAAGCCTGATTCAGGAGTTCCACCTCGAAAAGGTGCGAAAGAGTTTGGGCGACCAGTTGAGTGGTGGTGAAAGACGTCGAACAGAGATTGCTCGCTGCCTTGCTATCGACCCGAAGTTCATCATGCTGGACGAACCCTTTGCCGGCGTCGACCCGATTGCCGTTGAGGACATACAATATATCGTGTGGAAGCTGAAACAGAGGAACATAGGTGTCCTCATCACGGACCACAATGTGGAGGAAACGCTCTGCATTACCGATCGCGCTTATCTGCTGTTCGAGGGGCAGATCCTCTTCCATGGAACACCTCAGGAACTGAGTGTCAACCCCATCGTTCTCGACAAGTATCTGACTCGCAACTTCGTGCTGAGATTCAAGGACTTCCAGCAAATGGAGGAGCAACGAACGGCAGGTTCGAAATCGTGACACTATACGATTGCAAACGTCACACTAGTTAAATGCAAACGTCACTAAGGTCGTTTCGAAACGACTTACAGAATATTAACTGAAACTACAAATATTAAACCAAAACACAAATCATGAAACGACTCGTTTTAATTATCTTATCTGTCCTTCCCTTGCTGGTCCTGGCAAAGGGGAACAAGGACAACCGACTGATTATCATTACCATAGACGGCCTTCGTTGGCAGGAAGTCTTCATGGGAGCGGAAGAGAATCTCCTTTCCGACACCAAGCAGGTTCGCGACACCAAGCTTTCGCGGCAAACCTATTGGCGTTCCACTCCAGAAGAAAGACGAGAGACGCTGATGCCTTTCACCTGGAACACCATCGCGAAGAAAGGCCTTCTCATTGGCAACAGAAACGTCAACAGCATCATGCACCTTGCCAACAAGACCAACATATCCTACCCAGGTTACTCCGAGATGATGACTGGAATGGTGGATGAGACCATTAAGGGGAACGATCCTGTCAATAATCCTCATCGAAACATCCTGGAGACAGTCAACGAAGACCCTCGTTACAAAGGCAAAGTCATGATGTATGGCTCTTGGAAATCAACGCGTTTCGCCATCCACAACGAGTTGGCCGGCATTCCTGCAAGCGTTTCGTACGAACCCGTTATCGCAAAGAAAAAGACATCCGAACTGAAGCTCGTCGAACGAATGATGGAGGGAATGCCGCGATATTGGAGTAGCGAACATTTCGATGCCTTCACCTTCGCCTATGCCCTCGAAACGCTGAAGAACGACCATCCGAAAGTGATGTGGATTTCTTTTGGCGATTGCGATGAATGGGCTCACGCTCGAAAGTACGACTTCTACCTCGATGCAGCAAGAGGGACAGATGCCTTCATCCGCGATATTTACGAGGCTTGCGAGGCCGACAAGTTCTACAGGGGCAAGACAACCTACATCATAACTTGCGATCATGGCCGTGGATTCGGCAACGAATGGTCAAGTCACGGAAGCAGCACAAAAGGTTCTGAAGCGACTTGGGTCATGCTTCTAGGCAAGGGAGTCGAGGCTTTGGGCGAGACAAAGGAATGCGGCCCCTTCCAGACTCAGCAGATAGCAGCCACCATTGCCTCTTTCCTTGGCGTCGACTTCACACCCGATAGCGGCGTCAAACTGCAGCCTATCGAGGTGGGGAAATAAGGAATGAAGAGAACAGGAAGTGAAGAAAAACAGCGTTTCCTTCAATTTCTTAATTTCAGATTTTCTTATTTAAAGAAAAAGTTGTACCTTTGCACCCGCTTTAGAAGAAAAGGATAATAATCAAACACAAACATAGACAATGAAGATATCATTTGAGAACGTCGACAAGGTGAGCGCCCTGCTTACCCTCAACATCGAGAAGGCTGACTACGAAGAAAAGGTAAAGAAGGCACTGAAGGACTTCAGCCACAAAGCAAGCCTGCCAGGTTTCCGTCCTGGAAAAGTGCCTGCATCACTCATCCAGAAGCGCTTTGGTGCAGAAGTGAAGGCAGAGGAAATCAACAAGCTCCTCAGCGAAGAAATCAACAAATACATCCGCGAGAACAAGATCAACATGCTGGCAGAGCCCCTTCCAAACGAGGAAAAGACTCCCCACATGGACTTCGAGACGCAGGATGACTTTACCTTCGCATTCGATATCGCACTTGCTCCCGACTTCGACGCCAAGCTCTCCAAGAAGGACAAGCTCACATACTACAGCATCAAGGTTGACGACGCCCTCGTCGACCAGCAGGTTCAGAGCTACCAGCAGCGTGGAGGCCAGCATGTAAAGGCTGATAGCTACGAGGCTCGCGACATGGTGAAAGGTACACTCACACAGCTCAACACCAAGAACAACACACTCAAGGACGGCATCACCGTCGAGGATGCAGTCATGCTCCCCGAGTACATGAAGGACAACAAGGAGAAGGCAAAGTTCGAAGGTGCCAAGCTTGGTGACGTCATCACCTTCAACCCTGCAAAGGCTTACGACGGCAGCGCAACCGAACTCGCCAGCCTGCTTCACATCACGAAGGAAGAGGCAGAGGAGATGAAGTCGAACTTCAACTTCCAGATCAGCGAGATTCTGCGCTTCGAACCTGCTAAGCTCGACCAGGATCTCTTTGACAAAGTGCTTGGTGAAGGCGTTGTAAAGAGTGAAAAGGAATTCCGCGAGTTCATCGCCAACGACATTAAGAAGAACTTCGACAGCGAGGCAGAATACCAGTTCACACAAGACCTTCGCGAGTACATCCTTGGTCGTGTCGGCGAAGTCGAGTTCCCAGAAGCACTCCTGAAGCGTTTCATGAAACTCCGCAACCAAGACAAGGACGAGTCGTATGTCGAGGATAACTTCAAGAACAGCTTGCCCGAATTGCTCTGGCACCTTGCTAAGGAGCAGATCTGCGACCAGCTCGAAGTGAAGGTTCAGCACGAGGATGTGCTCGAGACAGCCAAGCGCTACACTCGCATCCAGTTTGCTCAGTACGGCATGATGAACCTTCCTGAAGAGACCGTAACGAACTATGCAGCCGAAATGCTTAAGAACGAGCAGCAGGCACAAGGTCTCGTGGAACGTACTGTCGAGAATCTCATGGCAGCAAAGGCTAAGGAAGCCGTAACGCTGAAGACCAAGGAAGTCACGATGGAGGAGTTCCGCAAACTCTCGGAAAAGAAATAATAAAATAGGAATAGGTAGTGCGTGCGAGCGCGTATGCGTGCGTACGCATTATTATATATAATGTAAAAAAGGAAAACACAAAGCTATGAAGAACGAATTTCGTAAGTATGCTACCCGTCATTTGGGTATGAACAGCATGGTGCTCGACGATGTCATCAGCATGCAAAACCAGTACCTCAACCCCTACATCCTTGAGGAACGTCAGTTGAACGTCACGCAGATGGATGTCTTCAGCCGTTTGATGATGGACCGCATCATCTTCCTCGGCACCCAGATCGACGACTATACAGCCAACACTTTGCAGGCACAATTGCTCTTCCTCGACAGCACCGATCCAGGCAAAGACATCAGCATTTACATCAACAGTCCTGGTGGAAGTGTTCACGCAGGCTTGGGCATCTACGATACGATGCAGTTCGTCTCGAGCGACATCGCTACCATCTGTACAGGTATGGCAGCCAGCATGGCCGCAGTTCTGCTTGTTGCAGGCAAGGAAGGCAAGCGTAGCGCCCTTCAGCACAGTCGCGTCATGATTCATCAGCCGATGGGTGGCGCTCAAGGACAGGCAAGCGATATCGAGATTACGGCTCGCGAGATTCAGAAACTCAAAAAGGAGCTCTACACCATCATCGCAGAGCATTCTCATACCGACTTTGACAAAGTTTGGGCCGACAGCGACCGTGATTACTGGATGACGGCTCAAGAGGCCAAGGAATACGGCATGATAGACCGTGTGATGACACGCAAAGAATAATCTATGGCAGGCAAGCGTAAGAATCATTGCTCCTTTTGTGGGCGTAGTGAAGACGAGGTGGCATTGCTTCTGACGGGCTTGAACGGATACATTTGTGATGAGTGTGCCCGTCAGGCCGAACGCATCGTGCGTGAGAGTATGGGCAGCAAGGCTAATTCTAAGAATGGCAATGATTTAGGTCTCGACATAAACGAAATCCCCAAGCCTCGCGACATCAAGAACTTCCTCGACCAGTATGTTATCGGTCAGGACAGTGCCAAGCGTTACCTCTCGGTTGCCGTCTACAATCATTACAAGCGTCTGATGCAGCAGCACGACGATGAAGTGGAGATTGAGAAGAGCAACATCATCATGGTCGGTCCTACTGGAACTGGCAAGACTTTGCTGGCTCGCTCCATCGCCAAACTGCTTAAAGTTCCCTTCACCATTGTGGATGCCACCGTTTTCACGGAGGCCGGTTATGTCGGAGAGGACATCGAGAGCATCCTGACACGCTTGCTTCAGGTGGCGGATTACGACGTTACGGCTACTGAGCGAGGCATCGTCTTCATTGATGAAATCGATAAGATCGCGCGAAAGCAGGACAATCCAAGCATCACAAGAGACGTGAGTGGCGAGGGTGTTCAGCAGGGATTGCTCAAGTTGCTCGAAGGTTCTGTCGTCAATGTCCCACCAAAAGGCGGACGTAAACACCCCGATCAGGACTACATCCACGTTGATACGCGCAACATCCTCTTCATTTGTGGTGGCGCTTTCGACGGCATAGAACGCAAGATAGCACAGCGCTTGAACACTCATGTCGTGGGTTACGACAGCGTTCAGAACCAGCAAAAAATCGATACGAAGGACTTGATGAAGTACATCGTGCCTCAGGATCTGAAGAGTTTCGGCCTTATTCCTGAGATAATCGGACGTTTGCCTGTTCTGACTTACCTCGATCAATTGGACAGGGATGCTTTGCGCAAGATTCTGACAGAGCCTAAGAACTCGCTCGTCAAGCAACAGATTAAGCTTTTCCAGATGGATGGAATCGAGCTTACTTTCGAGGATGATGCGTTGGACTTCATTGTCGATAAAGCCATCGAGTACAAACTTGGAGCTCGAGGTTTGCGTTCCATAATGGAAACTATCATGATCGAAGCGCAGTACAGCGCCCCGTCAAATGGGAAGAAAAAGCTCTCCATCACCCGCAAATATGCCGAGGAACAGATAGGAAAGCAAAAAGAGAAGCTTGTAAAGTCATAATTTCTTCTCAAAACATTTGGTGGTTTAAGAAAAAAGATGTAACTTTGTCTTTAGCTTCTTCTTATTACCACCTAAATGAAAGATATTAACCTGACTGAACAACTGAAGCATTATTTTGGTTTCGACACCTTCAAGGGTGACCAGGAAGCCATCATCCGTAACCTTCTCGAAGGGAAGGATACCTTTGTCCTTATGCCGACAGGCGGAGGCAAATCTCTCTGCTATCAGTTGCCAGCTTTGATAAGCGAAGGCACAGCCATCGTTGTGTCTCCCCTCATTGCTCTCATGAAGAATCAGGTGGATGCCATACGTCAGTTGACTGACGACGACGGCATCGCCCACTATCTCAACTCGTCGCTCACGAAGGCACAGATTGATGCTGCGAAGGAAGATATCAGCAAGGGTCGCACGAAACTCCTTTATGTGGCACCCGAGTCGCTGACGAAAGAAGAGAACATCCGCTTCCTCCAGAGCACAAAGATTTCTTTCTATGCTGTCGACGAGGCACATTGTATATCCGAATGGGGACATGATTTCCGTCCTGAATACCGCAATATCCGTCCGTTAGTCGACCAGATTGGCATCGCTCCCATTATTGCCTTGACAGCGACAGCGACAGATAAAGTGCGGACGGACATCAAGAAAAACCTCGGCATTCCTGATGCTGCAGAGTTCAAGAGCTCTTTCAACCGCCCCAACCTCTACTATGAAATCCGTCCGAAGACAAAGGATGTCGACAAGGATATCACGCGATTTGTCCTTCAGAACAAGGGCAAGAGCGGCATCATCTATTGTTTGAGTCGTCGTCGAGTCGAGGAATTGGCCGAGATGTTGCGTACCAACAATATTCCCGCCCGGGCCTATCATGCTGGTATGGAATCGGCGGAAAGGGCTGAGACTCAGGACGATTTCCTCATGGAACGCATCGATGTCATCGTTGCCACCATTGCTTTCGGCATGGGTATCGACAAGCCAGACGTGCGTTACGTCATCCATTACGACATTCCCAAAAGCCTGGAAGGCTATTATCAGGAAACAGGCCGGGCTGGCAGGGATGGCGGCGAAGGTGTTTGCCTGACGTTCTTCTCGCCTCACGACTTGCGCAAGTTGGAGAAGTTCATGCAGGGGAAACCCGTTGCAGAGCAGGATATCGGACGACAGCTCCTGCAGGAAACTGCTGCTTATGCCGAGACTTCCATCTGCCGACGCAAGTTCCTCCTGCACTATTTCGGAGAGGAATACGAACCTGAGAACTGCGGCAAGTGCGACAACTGCCTGCATCCTCGCGAACGGGTCAAGGCCGTCAGCGAACTCCTGCAAGTGCTCAAAGTCATCAATGCCGTCAAGGAAGGCTTCAAGACACAGCATGTCATCAACATCCTGGTTGGCAACGAGACGGACGACGTCATCGCACATCGCCACGAACTGCTCAGTTGTTTCGGCTGCGGCGACGACCACGAAGCGTCATTCTGGAACGCAGTCATCCGCCAAGCCATGATTTCAGGATACATCGAGAAAGGCATCGAGAACTATGGTCTCCTCAGCATCACTCCCGAGGGACGTGCCTACATGAAAGACCCCGAAGAGTTCTATGTCATGGAAGACCGCGAGTTCGACGACTTCAACGATGTGGCAGGAGAAGGCACGTCTGTGCTCGACGAGACGCTCTTCGCGATGCTCAAGGACTTGCGCCGGGATGTTGCACGTCGGAAGAACTTGCCCCCTTATGTCATCTTCCAGGATCCTTCGCTCGAGGATATGGCGACGTCCTATCCCACGACAGTCGAGGAACTCAAGAACATCAAGGGTGTGGGCGAAGGCAAGGCAAACCGCTATGGAGCCGAGTTCTGCCAACTCATTGCCCGTTACTGCGAAGAGAACGAGATAGACCGTTTCGAGGACTTCCGCATCCGCACCGTTCCCAACAAGAGTGCCGACAAGATCAGCATCGTCCAATCCATCGACCGACAGGTTGACCTTGAGGAAATAGCTAGAACCAAGGGGCTTACACTCTCCGAGTTGCTCGACGAAATCTATTCCATCGTTGACAGCGGAACCAAACTCAACCTCGATTATTACATCCGCGAGGTCATGGACGACGACCACATGCAAGACATCTACGACTACTTCCGCGAGGCTGAGGACAACAACATCGACGATGCCCTCGACGAGTTCTCAGAGGATGAGGACGAATACACAGAGGAAGAAATCAAGCTCGTCCGCATCAAGTTCCTTGCCGAAAACGGGAACTAGGAAATCCGCCCTACAAGACATCTTCCGACAACTGCAGTGACGATGGCAAACTTCACGTTTGATGTTTGCCATCGTCACGTGTGACGTTTGGCATCGTCACTGGGGTCGTCTTCTAACGACCTTAGCGACGTCTATTTCACCCCCTTCTCGCGTTGATACTTTTTCTTCAAGTCTTTGATAATGTCAGCACAAAATAGTACAAGGAAGGGCTTTTCTTTCTACAGATTTGCTCAATCTTTGTCCCAAAACTCCTATAGCTTGTAAATTTAACATCTAGAGTTGACTCCAAAACCGCAGAATGTTGTACTTTTGCAGCCGGTTTATCAATTCGCGCGTATTATGCGCGTATGTAAAAGTGTCAATAAAGTAATAAAATAAAAACATTAAACTTAAAACAATATGAAAAGAAGTAAAACTTTTCTGACGAAGGCAGCAATGCTGCTAATCGTAGCGCTCTTCAGCCTAACTGGCGCAAGGGCACAACAAACCCTACCTTACGAGTATGGCTTTGAGAACAACAACCTGACTGCTGACGGTTGGGAATTACAAAACAGTACTCAAACACCAAGTAACGCAGGTAACGATAAGGCCACAGGTCTTTATACTACGGTCAATTCTGTTTCTATCGCTCATAATGGCAGTTATGGTTTTCGCATCAGATATAACGATGAAGCATACCTTGTATCACCCATATTTCCCAGCGGCTTGGGTGTTAGTGTTTCTTTTTGGTACAAAGAAAGTAATGCTATCACTTCTAGTGATGGTGATGGGAAATTCCAAGTGGGTTACACAACAGATGCGTCAGTTACTGATGCCAGTCAATTTATTTATGGTAATGTAGAGACCGTTTCATCAACCGAATGGCTACAGTTCTCACAAATATTTCCTGCAGAAACCAAGCGCATAGCCATTAAACATATTTCCAACAATGCTTACTTCCTTTGCCTTGATGACTTTAGATTCGAGAGTGCATTGGGTCCTGTTGTCATCAATGGTGATCCTGAACCGGAGTTCACAGGTTCAACTCATGTTACGATTACTGGCGGCGCAGAAGGTGCAACCATTCTATACAGCATCGATGAAGGCTTGTCTTGGAAGACCTACCCGTCCAATGGTTTTAATCTGGATAAAACAGCAATGGTCATTGCAAAGCAAACCAAAGACATGGAAGACGGTCCTGAGACAGAAAAGTTCTTCCTCAAATCAAGTGATAAGGTAAATTTCCTCTGGGACTTAACGAAACAGGATTATACTACAGCGACAACGGATAATGTTCATTGGACCTGTGTTGGTGCCACTATGGATCTTGCAAGAGGTAGTGGTAACAACACAACGCCAGCCAACCAATATCTTGGAGGAACAAATGGTTATAGTTATACACGTTTCTACAATCGTCAGACTTTAACTATTAAGCCAGTTAACGGCTTCGCCATTACCTCTATTGAGATTACTGCAGCCGCTTATGTTGATAATTTAAATACTTACATGACTTTGACTAATGCGGAAAAGACTGTATCGGGATATGTTGTTACAATAACTCCAATAGATGACTCACAACCCATTGTTGCAACATTTTCAAACACTAATAGCTGGGGTCGAGAGAGACAAATTCAGGTTACTGGTGTAAATGTAAACTATTATGCAACTTCTTCTCCGTTTATTGCAATTGCAACAATGGACGAGAAAGTGAATGTGACTACTAGTGCTACAGTTCCGACGACTACTTTAGAGACGCATTACAATAAAGTTGATGAGAGCAGCGCTGATGCAGTGCTTTGCGATGAGAATGGTAATGAAGTTAGCTATGATTGGATAACAGTAGATCTCGATGGTGATAAGAATCTGACATATAAGATTACAACTCCTAACACAACCCTCGCAGAGCGCATAGCCTATGTAAAGATTACTGGTAATAGAACTTATCCAGATAACGAAGGGAATCCAGTTGTAGTTTCTTCGCCCATCATCCAAGTGACTCAGGCAAAGCCTTACACTGTTAAGGTTGGCCCGGTTGGCTACACAACTTATGTCGCTCCTGCTGCTGATGCAGTTTCCTTCCCCGAAGGTCTGACAGCATACATTGTATTCGAGCATAATGGAAATTATGTAAGGCTCTCCGAAAGGGCTTCTGTTCCTGCAGGTACACCTGTTGTCCTGAAGTCAGAAGAGGCAATGCAGAGTGAAAATGGCATTGAATATGCTTTGATCATAACGACTAGCCCTGAGAACGTCGACGATAACCTGCTCAAAGCATCTAAAGTAGATTTTGCTCCTACAGAAAGTCATACCATCTATTGCTTGGCAAGCAAGAGCAGAGGCATAGGCTTCTATCCTGTAAAAATTGGTGTGACAGTTCCTGCTGGTAAAGCATATCTCGAGACTACTGGAGAAGCTAAGGAATTCTATGGTTTCGAGGTTGATGACGCAACTGGTATAAATGACCTTGACGTTGATGCTAACGTCGATGGTAACGACGCCATCTACAACCTGGCAGGTCAGCGCCTGCAGAAGATGCAGAAGGGCATTAACATCGTGAATGGAAAGAAGATTCTCTTCTAATTCATAATTCATAGTTCATAATTCATAATTACGAAAGACAATGAAAAAGACATATATAATTCCTGAAGCGCTGATTGTTGAGCTTGGAACCTGCAAAATGATGGCAGAGTCATTGCCTGTTGTTGGTGATGAGGAGATTGAGAATCCTGACGAAATCTTGACGAAGGAGCTCCAAGGAGGCAAAAGTAGCCAAGGCGGCGGCAAGAGCGTCTGGGACGATGAATGGTAATTTAACCCTAACCTTAACGTTAACAAGGAAATAGGGAAATAACAGATAAGAGCAGCCCGCTTGGCAGTAATGTCAGGCGGGTTGCTTGTTCTTAGACGCAGGCAGTTATGTTGCCCAACTTAACGTGGAGTGTTTGCAAATTTAACGTGGAGCGTAGGCCGATGCTCCACGTTAAGTTTGCGTTTACTCCATGGAGCATCAGACCCTCCTCCTAGAGGAAGATGACTGAATAAATCTTTTTTGTAAAACACTCGTCACTCATCATCTTCCTGCCTTAAATGTATGATTGTAAGTCTGTTGCAGGGTGATGAGTGGGTGATGACTCATCATCAACTCATCACCCATGTATTTTCTTATGAGTCAGCGTCTTAAGAGGGGTTGGTGACGAGTGACGAGTGTTTTTGATTTTCTCCCGATTATTGACCGTTAACGATAACCTTAACACACATACATTGCGCAGAGGCAGGGAATGCATCCTTTGCCTCTGTGCTTTTTCTTTGTGAATGTTTTGTCGTTTCGGAAAGAAATCGTAACTTTGCAGCAGAAAACGTGGCAAATAGATGTCAAAATGAAAACGAAGACAGAAATATTGCGTTTGCTGAAACTATACAAACCTATAGCAAAGAGCAAATATGGTCTGACCCGCATAGGAATCTTCGGTTCTGTGGCTCGTGGTGAACAGACAGAGCATAGCGACGTGGACGTTTGCTATGATGGACGTGTACCCTCTCTGTTGACGATTGACCGCATTCAGAGCGATTTGGAACAGATGTTTGATTGCCATGTTGATCTGGTGCGAATCCGTAAGGATGTGAATAGCCTGTTGCAACAACGCATAAAGAAGGAGGGGCTCTATGTATGACCTAAGGATAGCAGAGGATATCTTGCAAAAAATCAGTTGTGCAATAGACACAATTACGGAACGCGCATCCGCTGTCAAGAATCCTAATGATTTATTGTGTTCTCCGAATGGAATGATGCGTTTGGATGCTATATGCATGAACCTGATAGCTTTAGGTGAGGCTATCAAAGGGCTTGACAAGCAGACGCATGGAGAATTGCTTCCTCAATACCCGGAAATGTATTGGAGTGGCGTTATGCGAATGCGTGACAAGATTGCTCACCATTATTTTGAGATTGATGCCGACGTCGTTTTTCGTACTGTACAAGAAGACATTCCCCAGTTGAAGAAGGTTATTGACAAGA
Organism: uncultured Bacteroidales bacterium; assembly: GCA_902779315.1. Lineage (GTDB taxonomy): Bacteria > Bacteroidota > Bacteroidia > Bacteroidales > Bacteroidaceae > Physcousia. Next base: position 47,904 of record CACZBC010000026.1, read on the forward strand.
TGATTGCTGACATGAAATAATTCTCTCGAACAGCAGTAAATAGAAACTAAATAAAATAATAAAGCCCCCTGCAATTTCTTGCAGGGGGCTTCTTTGTTATTTGCCTTGATTAGCTATCACTTCAGTACGCCGTAGGGAAGACCTTGGCATGCTGATGCTATCACTTCAGTACGCCGAGTTCTTTACCTACTTTTATGAAGGCGGCGATGCACTTGTCGAGGTGTTCGCGCTTGTGGCCTGCGGAGAGCTGAACGCGGATGCGGGCTTCGCCCTTCGGCACAACGGGATAGTAGAAGCCTGTCACGTAGATGCCTTCTTCCTGCATCTTGGCAGCGAAGACTTGCGAGAGTTTGGCGTCGTAAAGCATCACAGCGCAGATGGCACTTTGCGTGGGCTTGATGTCGAAACCTGCTGCCATCATCTTGTCACGGAAGTAGTTGACGTTCTCAACAAGGCGGTCATGCAGTTCGTTCGATTCCTTGAGCATCTTGAAGACTTCGAGCGAAGCTCCGATGATACAGGGAGCCAACGAGTTGGAGAACAGGTAAGGACGTGAGCGTTGACGCAACAAGTCGATGATCTCCTTGCGACCTGTGGTGAAGCCACCAAGTGCGCCACCAAAGGCCTTACCCAAAGTTCCCGTATAAATGTCGACACGTCCATAAGTATCGGTCAGTTCGCTAACGCCATGACCTGTCTTGCCTACCACGCCTGCCGAGTGGCTCTCGTCGACCATCACAAGTGCGTCGTACTTCTCGGCGAGGTCGCAAATCTTGTCCATCGGTGCAACATTGCCGTCCATCGAGAAGACGCCGTCTGTCACGATGATGCGGAAACGCTGAGCCTGTGCTTCTTGCAGGCACTTCTCGAGTTCCTCCATATTGGCGTTGGCGTAACGATAGCGCTTTGCCTTGCAGAGACGAACGCCGTCGATGATGCTGGCGTGGTTGAGCGCGTCGCTGATGATGGCATCTTCTTCCGTGAAGAGAGGCTCGAAGACACCTCCGTTAGCATCGAAGCAAGCAGCATAGAGGATGGTGTCCTCCGTGTGGAAGTAGTCGCTGATGGCAGCCTCGAGTTGCTTGTGAATGTCTTGTGTGCCGCAGATGAAGCGAACGCTCGACATGCCGAAGCCACGCTCCTGCATCATCTTTGTGGCGCCTTCGATGAGGCGTGGGTGGTCCGAAAGGCCGAGGTAGTTATTGGCACAGAAGTTGAGGACCTCTTTCCCCTTAACCTGGATGGCTGCTTTCTGCGGACTTTCTATGAGGCGCTCTTCCTTGTAAAGACCTGCTTCGCGAATCTCAGCGAGCGTCTGACTGAGATGCTGTTTCATTTTACCGTACATTGTATATAAGGTTATAAGGTTAATAGTTGAGTCGGTTATGAGGTTTTGTTTTATTTGTTATGCAAAATTACAAAATTATTATGAATATTGAACGACTTATTATGAAATATTTTGTATCTTTGCATGAGCAAAAACTAAAACCACTAAATACACGAATGAAAAACATACTGATTATTGGCTCAACAGGACAGATTGGTTCTGAGCTAACGATGCACCTCAGAGGTATTTACGGCAACGACCACGTTGTGGCTGGCTACATTCCCGGAGCAGAGCCGAAGGGCGAACTGCTGGAGAGCGGTCCCTGTGCCCTTGCCGACGTCATCAAGGCGGAGAGTATTGCTGAGGCTGTGAAGAAGTACAACATCGACGCCATCTACAACCTTGCGGCTCTGCTGTCTGTTGTGGCAGAGTCGAAGCCCCGTTTGGCGTGGAACATCGGCATCGACGGACTTTGGAACATCCTGGAGATTGCTCGCGAGAACAAGTGCGCTGTGTTCACTCCCAGCTCTATCGGGTCGTTCGGACTCGAGACGCCTCACGATATGACGCCTCAGGATACTGTTCAACGTCCTCGCACCATCTATGGTGTTTCGAAGGTGACGACTGAGTTGCTCTCCGACTGGTACTTCCACAAGTACGGCGTCGATACGCGCAGTGTCCGTTTCCCGGGCATCATCTCCTACGTCACACCTCCAGGTGGCGGCACTACCGACTATGCTGTCGACATCTACTACTATGCCGTTCGTGGCGAACGCTTTACCTGTCCCATCAAGGCAGGCACACACATGGACATGATGTATATGCCCGACGCTCTCCACGCAGCACAGATGCTGATGGAGGCTGACCCGTCGCGTCTCGTCCATCGCAACGGCTTCAACATCGCAGCGATGAGTTTCGATCCCGAAATGATCTACCAGAACATCAAGAAGTACAAGCCCGAGTTCGAGATGGTCTATGACGTCGATCCGCTCAAACAGTCGATTGCAGAGTCGTGGCCCAACTTGATGGATGACTCTTGCGCCCGTAAGGAATGGGACTGGGAGCATAAGTACGGCCTCGAGGAAATGACCAAAGACATGCTCGAGAAACTCGCGAAGAAACTTCTGTAAGCGAGACATCAAACCCTTCCAAAAGGCTGATAAATAAAGAGAGCGTGCCACGTTTTTTGACGTGGCACGCTCTTGTTCTAAACATCACACGTGACGTTGCCAAACGTCACACTTGATCTTTGCAATCGTCAAACGTGAAGTTTGCTTTTTACCCACGTGACGTTTGCCAACGACACTGCAGTCGTTTCAATTCACCTCAATGAGAACCTCCGAAAGCGTCGGGTGAATGTGGACGGTTTCGCGAAGTTGACGGAGTGTTGCACCCAGCGTGATGAAGGCCGTCACTTCCTGTACGATGTCGGCAGCATGTGCTCCGAAGACATGGGCACTAAGCAGCTTGCCTTCATCCGGCTCGCAGCAGAGCTTCACCAAGCCCTCCGTCTCGTTCATCGCCAAAGCCTTACCGTTGGCACGATAGAAACTTTTGTGGCATTCGAACGGCGTGCCTGCTTCCTTCAACTGGTCCTCTGTCGGCCCAACGCAAGCGGCTTCGGGTTCGGTGAATATCGCGGCAGGCATTACCTCGAAACGAATCTTGTCCTCGATGCCAAGGATGCGATTCACAACATGTATGCCTTGCATCTCCGCAGCATGAGCCAGCATCTGTCGTCCGTTAACGTCGCCGATAGCGTAGATGCCTTTCACGTTCGTCTCGAAATGCTCGTTGACGGCGATTCCTTTGCGTTCGTCATAGTCGAAACCCGCATTGGAGAAGTCTGGCGAAACGTTCGGCTTGCGACCAGTCGCCATCAGGATGACGTCGGCCTCTACTGCGACCTCCTTTGCTTTCTGCTCGAAGAGGACAGCCAAGCCGTCGATGCTCTTTACGCCAGCCCCCATGTAGAAGGTGATGCCACGCTTCTCCAGAAGTTTGCGCAGGCGCTTGGCAATGTCGCTATCCATCATGGGAAGACATTCCTTAAGGTACTCGATGACCGTCACTTCGCTTCCATACTTCTGGAATACACTTGCGAACTCCATGCCGATGACGCCTGCACCGATGATGCAAAGGCGTTTGGGCAGTTCCTTCAGCTGAAGCAACTCGGTCGACGTCACGACTTTCGGACTGTCAGCACCAGGGATGGGCAAAAGCTTTGCACTACTGCCTGTAGCGACTATGATGTTCTTTGCGGTCACACCACTCACGGTATGTGCATCGATGAAGACGCCTTTCTCGCGAATCAACGTGATGTTGGGGTGGGAGAGAAGCGTTTCGACTCCGCCGCGCAAAGCCTCTACCACTTGTGGTTGACGCTCTGTCGCTTCAGCAAAAGTAGAGGAGTGCACGTAGGTTTTCGTCGGTATGCAGCCCACGTTGAGGCATGTGCCGCCCACATGAACATCTTCGAAGATGGTAACCTTGAGGCCCTTCTTCGCAGCATAGACAGCAGCCTTGTAGCCTCCAGGCCCGGCACCAATAATAATAAGGTCTGTCATTCTTTGCTCTTCCAATAAGTTGTTACAGGTTGCTTGGCGGCTAGGACGTCGTCCACACGACCGATGGGCGTGTTGTGGGGCGCTGTCTTCACCAGCTCGGGTTCTGTCTTGGCTTCCTCCGCAATCTTGTGCATCACGTCGATGAAAGCGTCAATGGTCTCCTTGCTCTCGTTCTCGGTGGGCTCTATCATGAGGCTCTCATGGAAGAGCAACGGGAAGTAGATGGTCGGAGCATGGTAGCCGTAGTCGAGCAAGCGCTTGGCAACGTCCATTGTCGTGACGCCAGTGCTCTTGTCCACAAGTCCGTCGAAGACCACTTCGTGCTTGCACAAGCCTTTGATAGGCAAGAGATAATCGTCCTTCAGGCGTTCCTTGATGTAGTTCGCGTTGAGTGTTGCCAAAGGACCAACCTGCTTGATGTTCTCGCTTCCGAGCGACAAAATGTAGGAATAAGCCTTCAGCATCACGCCGAAGTTGCCGAAGAAGTTACCGATGGAACCAAGTGGTTTTTCTCCGACACTCTGGTTCCCCCAATCGACGATGAAGCCTTCCCATTCGGTCGGACCGTCTTCTGGGAGGTCATAGTTCACGACAACCTTCTTGACGCGAGGTGTGGGGAGGAACTGTTCCAAGCCCTTGCGGACACCAACCGGGCCGCTACCAGGACCGCCACCGCCATGAGGCGTGGAGAACGTCTTGTGCAGGTTGATGTGCATCACGTCAAAGCCCATGTCGCCGGGACGGCATTCGCCGAGCAACGCATTGAGGTTCGCGCCGTCGTAGTACATCAAACCGCCAGCCTTGTGAACCATCTCGGTAATCTCCAAGACACGCGGCTCGAAGATGCCCAGCGTGTTGGGATTGGTCATCATCATGGCTGCAACCTCACTTCCCATTTCATTAAGAAGTTCGCTTAGATGCTCAACATCGACTGTGCCGTCAGCAAGGCTCTTCACCTCGACGACTTCCAAACCGCAGACTGCTGCAGAGGCTGGGTTCGTGCCATGTGCCGAGTCGGGAATGAGAACCTTTGTCCGGACGTCATTCCTGCTTTCGTGATAGGCACGGATGACCATCAAGCCAGTCAACTCGCCATGTGCTCCGGCACAGGGATTCAGCGTGAATTCGCTCAATCCGGCAAGCTCGGCAAGCGACTCCTGTAGGTTGTAGTACACCTCCAGTGCGCCTTGGCAGGTCACGGCGGGTTGCAGGGGATGTAATCCGGCGAAGGCCTTCAGTCCGGCAATCTCTTCGTTGATGACGGGATTGTACTTCATCGTGCATGAGCCGAGCGGATAGAAGCCGTCGTTCACGCCGAAGTTGTTGTGACTTAGGTTCGTGTAGTGACGCACTACGGTCAGTTCGTCGCATTCGGGCAGGCGGGCTGCTTCCTTGCGGCGAAGTGCCTCAGGCAGTTCCGCCGTTGTGTGTGTGCGGTCATAGTCCTGCGGAAGGGAGTAACCCTTGCGTCCTTTCTTCGACAACTCGAAGATAAGGTTTCCATATAATGTCCTGTTCATGCCTTTGCCT